>JACZKT010000452.1 GCA_014859905.1 Rubrivivax sp. | reverse complement strand
CCACCGACTCGCTTCTGGAGTTCCTGAAGACGCTGTGATTATGAGAAGGACCGGAGCGCGTCGAACGCCCTGCATACGAGGTGATCTACGCGCTCTGGAACGTCGAACTTTCCATAACTGGTCTCTTCGCATAAAGACTGTTATGGAGAGATTTCCATAACAGTCTTGAGCCGACCTCCAGGGCGCGACCGGCAGCTGTGCAGCGTAAGCCGACGCCGCCCAGTGGCCGGCGTACTCACGCTGACTGGCACCAAGCGGTCGTTGAACCGTGCGGCATGTGCTGGCTCGAACGGCCGCTGTACGAGGTACAGCCGCCGTAGGCCGACAGCCGCTCGAACGCGGCTATTCTCCAACCCAGTCGCTGGCGGTCTTGCGGCGTTGGTCGGCACCCGATGCAGCCGTACGGCCGCAACGCGATCGGCAGACCAGGCGCTGCCGTCCCAGAGCCGGCATACATCCGGCTGACGTCGCTCAAAGATGAGATTCCACGTCGCGAAGTACCAAGCCGGCGCGCCTGTTGTCGGCTCAGGCCGGTTTGAGTTGCTGCAGCAGGGTCGGCACCAGTTCGCTCACCGTCGGATGGATGTGCATAGCCCGCGAGATGACGGTGTACGGCTGGTCAGCCGCCATGATGTCGAGCAGCAAGTGCACCACCTCGTCGCCGTTTAGGCCGAGGATGGCTGCACCCAGGATGCGCTGCGTGTCGGCGTCGACCAGCACCTTCATGAAGCCCTGGGTCTCGCCGGCTTCGCGGGCGCGGCCGACGCGCTGCATCGGCATCGTCGCGCGCAGCACGCGTTTGCCGCTCACCATCGCCTCGGTTTCCGTCATGCCGACTCGGCCGAGTGCCGGGTCGATGAAGAGCGCGTAGCAGGGGATGCGGTCGCCGATGCGGCGCGGGTCGCCGTCGAACAGGTTCGCCACGACGATCTCGTGGTCGTTCCACGCGGTGTGCGTGAACGCACCACGCCCGTTGCAGTCGCCCACGGCCCAGACGCCTTCGGCGCTGGTGCGGCACTTGTCGTCCACCTCGATGTAGCCGCGCGCGTCGGTGCGGATGCCGGCCTTCTCCAGGCCCAGGCCGTCGGTGCTGGGCTGGCGTCCGACCGCCAGCAGCACGTGGCTGCCGGTGATGCCCTCGCCACCGCCGCAGGCGGCCCCGACGAGGATGCGGTCGCCCGCGGGCGCGAGCGACAGGCATTCGGCGCCAAGTTCGAAGCGCACGCCCTCGGCCTGCAGGATCTCGCGGATGCTGTCGGACACGTCCTCGTCCTCGCGGGGCAGCAGCCGCGCAGAACGCTCCACCACCGTCACGGCGGCACCCAGCCGTCGCATCAGTTGCGCGAACTCCAGGCCGATGTAGCTGCCGCCGACGATCACGAGGTGCTCGGGCACGGCGTGCAGTTCCATCACCGACACGTTGTCCAGCGTCGTCACGGTATCGATGCCCGGCAGCGCGGGGCGCACCGCGCGTGCACCGACATTGAGGAAGATGCGCGGCGCGCTCAAGCGGCGTCCGCCCACCTCGAGCGTGGCCGGTCCGACGAAGCAGGCATCGCCGACGATGACCTCGGTGCCCTTCAAGCCGCGCATCCAGGCCTCCACGCCCTCGCGCGATTTCGCGACGATGGCGTCCTTGCGCGCCATCACGCGGGCCATGTCCACACGCAGGTCCGTCACGTCGAAGCCGAACTCGGCCCCGCGCTGCGCGAGCCGGATGGCGCGCGCGCTGGCCACCAGCGTCTTGGTCGGCACACAGCCCACGTTGACGCAGGTGCCGCCGAAGTGATGCCGCTCGATGACGACCGTCTTCAGCCCTTCGCGGCTGCAGCGGGCGGCGATGGCCGGCCCGGCTTGGCCGGCACCGACGATGATGGCGTCGAAGGCCTCCGTGTCCATGGTCGTCCTCGCAGCGGTGACTCGGGTCCGCAGTATGACCACCACCGGACACTCATCGCCCGAGTCTGTTGAAGTCCCACTGCTCCATCAACCGCCGATCGCGTGCGCTTTCCGCCTCGGTCGAATCCTGCGGCAACTGCTTGAGGCAATCCTCCAGCGCCTGGGGGTCCGGTTTCTCGATCTGCTTGGCCTGAACCTGCGCACGGGCAGACTTGCCATCCCAGGCGAACGGATTGTTGAAGGCCGGCGGGTCGGGCAGACAGTCGTCCTTGTACAGCGGCGGGCCGTCCGACGCATACGGCGTGAACGAGATGGACTTCTCGAAGATCAAGGGCTTGCCGGTCGGTGTGGGCGGCCATTGCGGCATGCTGCCAATAGCCTGGCGGGCCAGTCGCTCGGCAACCGGTGAGGTGGACCACAGGGTCTCGAGCCTGGTCAAGCGGCCCTCGGGCGCGATCTCGATCCGGAACCGGACCATGCCCTGGTCGGGACCTTCGACCGCCGTGCCCATCATGCTGCGCACCTGCTGGCCCCAGGTGTGGCGGTAGCCCTTGCTGTTTTTCAGCTTGTACGTGGCGGCGAAGGCCCATTCTTCTGCCGTGGGTGCCGGTGGCGCAGCCATGGAGGCAGGCTGGCGCGGCGTGGCCGGCTCGACCACCAGGGGCACAGCCGGCACGGGGATGGGTGGAATCGTCACGGCGGGGGCGTCCGCAGCGCGGACCGGAGGCTCGGGCTCCGGCGCAGACTTCTCCGGCTCGGGCGGCCGGATGTACAGCACCGTGACCCTTGGCTCGCGTGCCGGTGGGTCCGCCTTGTCCGTGAGCGCACCGATGCTCGTGAACGCCAGTGCGAACACCAGCGCATGCAATGCCAGTGAGATGGCGAGGCCAACGACGGGGCGGACGCCGGCGTAGGGCCCGACATGTAGGCGTGCGGCCAATGTCAATCCTGTCCCCGCAGCGGATCAGGCAAGTGCTCGTCGGTCGGCTCCTGCGGGACCCGCGCCAGGACATGCAAGCGCTGCGGACGGCAACTCACCCTTTCAGCTCTTCTTGCTCGCCCGCGCGTAGGCTTCCATGCCCCCGCGCGCCTTCCACTCGTTGAAGCCGCCGTACAACAGGCGCACGTTCTCGAAACCGTCCATGCGCAAGGCCATCGCCACCTGGGCTGCAAACGAACTGGTGTTGCAGTAGACGAGGATGGTCTTGTCCTTGGGCAGCTTGGCGCGTTGCGCAAAGACCTGGCGCCATTCGATGTTCGTGGCGCCGGGGATGTGCTCCTTGGCGAACTGGCCCGCGTCGCGCACGTCGAGCACATGGAGCTTCTTGTAGTCCTCGGCCGGGATCTGCTCGGGCAGGATCGTGCTGCCGTTGGCGTCGACGAAGTCGAAGTAGCCCTCGATCGCGTTGAGCGTGGCCTTGTCGGCCTGAGCCTGCGCAGCGATGGGCAGACAAGCGGCGGCGGCCAGCGCCAGGATGAGTACGAGTCGAAGTCGGGACATGTGGGTCTCCTGGGGTTTCAATTCTTTGGTCCGTGATCTGCAGGGTTGGCCGTCATGCCTCTTCGACCCAACTGTCCGCCGTGTCGGCACCGTCCAGCCAGCGCACCACTTCGACGGCCATGGGATGGTTCACTGCGAGGTAACGCTGGCGCAAACGCTGGCGTTCGTCGCCCAGCCGATCGATGCCCAGGTCCTGCAGGGCGTGCAGGTCTTCTTCGAGCATCGGCGCGAGCTCGTCACCCGCCAACTCGCGTGCGGCCTCCCGGAAGGCGCGCATGTAGCTGTAAGCCGGACCCTCGCGATAACTGGTCACCAGCGTAGTGGCGGGAATCAGGGTCAGGTATGGCTGCAACGCTGGATTGATGGCATGCGCCGCAATGTGGGTTCCGATCACACTCGGGCGCCCCGTGAATCCGCGCAAATGCAGGTAGCGCGACATCTGCGGCCCGTCGTTGACCGGGTAGTTGTCCCATAGCGTCGGCTTGCGCCGCAGCGACTCGGCCACGCGCGCCAGGTGGCCGGTGCCGATCTCGCGGGCGCAGATCTCTTCGCCCGTCCAATAGACACCGACACTCGGATCAAGCCTGCGCCCGAGATCATCGAGGTAGCCAACAGGGCGTTCGCCGAACACGACATCCAGCATCCTGTCGTCGGAGTAGTAGGTCGGGCACATCACGACCCGGCTGGCGCGGGTGCTTGCCAGCGCGGCATGGACGATCTCGGCCTCCCGTGCCGCCAGGTCCGGCACGTCGCCGCGCGTGTCGTCGAAGAGGATCGCGAGATGGTCGATGCCGATCTCGTCGAGTGCGCGGAGCTTGGAGAAGAAGTCCGACTTGGCGGGACCGGCGTAATCGCGGTACAGCTCGTAGGGGCTGAGCCCGATGCCGAACCGCATGCCGAGGCTGCGGCAATGCGCCGACAGATCCGCCAGTTCGGCGAAGGCAGCCGGCGGATGTCGCTCGCGCCAGCGTCGGCGCAGGAAGGCATCCGCCTTGGGGGCGTGGTGGAACCATGAGTAGCCCAGTTCGCGCAGTTGCGTCAGCAGTCGCTTGCGATCGGTGTGGCGCCACGGTCTGCCGAAGTAACCCTCGATGACACCCAGTTCTGGAACCATGCTCGCGGCCTTCACGGTGTGCGTACTCCCCCGTCAACGACGGAGGCCTTGTGGTGTGAGCCGCTCAAAGCGATCTGCCGCTTGTGGATCGGGATCGATCCTGCTCGGGCCATTTCAGGCCTTGACGGGCTTGACGGGCTTGATCAGGCCTGTGAACTTCAGATAGACAAACGTGTAGACGAGTGCCGCCACCGCGATGCTCAGGTATGAAAAGCCGAGCAGCAGCGTGGAAGCAAAGTAATTGCTGTGGCTGTAAACGGCCAGGACCTCCAGGCCCACCAGCACACAGACCAGGCCCCACTGGCTTGGATAGAAGTCCGGCTTGGTGAACTGGTGGACGAACCAGTCCCTGAAAGCAACCAGGCAGAACAGGATCCAGAACGCTGCGGTCGCAAAGAGGATGACGATGGCGACAAAGGCGATCGGCGCCAGGTTCACCCCCAAGACCTTGTCCGTGTACCCGGCGATCTTGTAGATCGAGATGGCAAACAGGCAATTGATGGGGACGACGACAAAGTGCGCCGGCTTCAAGGGCTCTGCCGGGTTGGAACCCTGCAGAAGCTGCGAGACCAGGAGGTACAGCCCCTTCACACCATAGATGAAGAGGCCCACGCTAATCGCACACAGGGTCAGGATGCTGGCCCAGCGGGCCACCTGTTCGTCGGTGGCGGCCATCGTGATGCCGGCCCCGGCCAGCGCCACCATGCCCCAGGTAAACACGTCCAGCAACCAGTTGAAGTTGAAAGCCGCTGCCCGGCCGCCACGAAAGAACCAGCTCTTGGCCACCACCAGCGAAACCGCAACCAGTGCCAGGAACAGCAACGCGTAGGGGTAGATGCCGAAGGCCACCCAGACGGGCACCTGCTCTGAAAACCCGGGCAGAAAGAAGGCCACCGGGCCGAGCACCACATTCACCGTCATGCCCAGCGCCACCATGGGAGAGAAGATGCCGGTGTTGGAGGCCGGATCCGACAAGAAGACCCGCAGCGCACCGGGTTCACGTGCCCATCGCACAAACTCGATCGACATCTGCGCGACCAGGAAGAAGTGCAGCACGGTGCTGACCAGCATCACGGGCACCAAAAACAGCGTGGCCGCGTTGTAACCGCCAGCGAGGTCGTGCATGGTGACCAGCTTGCCGGCGTGGGCAAACGTGAACTGCATCAGTACAAACGGCATCAGCGCGACACCCCCCACGGCCAGGGCGGACTGAAATCTCAGCGGTGTGAATGGCATGCAGCCCCGCCTTCGAAGGTCACTGTTGAGTTGAGCGTGTGGCCAGGCCGGTATTCAGAACACGAGCACCTTTTCCGACTCGGCCGTCCAGGTTGCCAATTGGGCCAGGGTGCTGCGCCGCGCGCCCTCGACGGCTTCGGTTTCGAGCATGCCGCGCGCGTCCATGCAGGTGCCGCACAGCCCCACCTCGCCTTTGCGGATGACCTTTCCCAGCATGAGCTGGACGTTGTAGTAGCCCTCGGGCACCTTCTGGCCGCTCTTGGCGCAGGCCACCGCGTCGGCCATCAGGAACAGCCTGACCTGCCGGTCGTCCTTGCCCGCCACGGCGGCCGCCAGGCGCAGGGCGTTGTAGGCGCGCTCGTTCCCGTAAGGAGCGTCGTTGAGGATGAACAGGGTGGAGGCCATGATGGTTCCTTGGTTGTTGAGCGGTCGGTCTCAGGCGCGTTGGACCGGCAGGCCCGCCGCCTGCCATTCGCTGACGCCATCGAAGGTCTTGCGGGCGCGATAGCCGCGTGCCTGCAGCAACTTCACCGCCTCGTCGGACATCAGGCAGAAGGGGCCGCGGCAGTAGGCGACGATCTCGACATCACGCGGCAGTTCGGCCAAGCGCTGCGCCAACTCAGGCAGTGGCATCGACCGCGCGAAAGGCAGATGGGCCGTGTCGAACTCTTCCTGTGGCCGCACGTCGAGCACGAGCACCTCGCCGCGCTTGGCCTGTGCGAGCAGTTCCTTGCGACCGACGCTGGCCAGCCGGTCGGGCTCGGCCATCATCTGCTGCAGTGCCAGGCGCAACTCCAACAGGTGCTCTTCGGCCACCTGACGCAGCGTCACGCCGAGGTGCGCCACGTCCTTGCCGCTCAGCCGGTAGATCATGCGCTTGCCCTCGCGTCGGCTTTGAACGAGCCGGGCCTCCTTCAGCGCCTTCAGGTGTGCACTGGCGAGCTTGACGTCGATGCCGACCTCGGCGGCCACGGACTCGACCGCCTTTTCGCCCTGGGCCAGCATCTCCAGCATCTCCAGTCGCTTCGGGCTGGCCAGGGCCTTGCCCACGCGGGCGACCTGCTCGTACAGAAGGTCCTTGAGTGTTCGGTTGTCCATGATGTACATTCTAACGGTCGTTGGTATGAAAGGTAAATAACCTGTCGTGACACCCCAACGCCTGGCCACTGGAGACAGTCATGGGTTTCGAACAATTCGTCCTTGCTCACGAGCCGGCCATCCGGCTGGGCTTCTTCGTCGGTGTCTTCGCGCTCGTGGCGCTGTGGGAGCTTGCTGCGCCGCGCCGCGCGCTGACGGTGTCCAAGGCCTTGCGCTGGGGCAGCAACCTCGGCCTGGTGGTGCTCAACACGGTCGTGCTGCGGCTGATATTCCCGCTGGCGGCGGTCGGCGTGGCCGCGTTCGGCGTGGCCAACGGCTGGGGCCTGCTCAACCACTTCCAGGTGCCGTTCTGGCTGGCCGTGCCGGTGGCGGTGATCGCGATGGACTTCGTCATCTGGCTTCAGCATGTGATGGTGCACGCCGTGCCGGCGCTGTGGAGGCTGCATCAAGTGCATCACGCCGACCTGGACTATGACCTGACCACCGGCGCGCGCTTCCACCCCATCGAGATCGCACTGTCGATGCTGATCAAGTTCGCCACCATCACGGTGCTCGGCCCGCCTGTGCTGGCCGTGGTGATCTTCGAGGTGTTGCTCAACGCCACGGCGATGTTCAACCACGGCAACATCCGCTTGCCGGTGGGGGTGGACCGGGTGCTGCGCTGGTTCGTCGTCACGCCGGACATGCACCGCGTGCACCACTCGGTCGAGAACGACGAGACCAACTCCAACTTCGGCTTCAATCTGCCTTGGTGGGACCGCCTGTTCGGCACCTACCGTGCACAGCCGCGCGCTGGGCATGACGCCATCGTCATCGGCATCCACGGCCATACCGACCCGCGCGAGGTGGCACGCCTGGATGGCATGCTGCTGATGCCGTTCAAGGGCCAGGTCGACGGCTATGCCATCAACCGTCGCCACTGGTCGGGAGAGAGTGCCTCGTGATGCATCGGACCGCACTGCGCTGGGCGCTGGGCTTGGTGTTGCTGGCGGCGTTCGGCGTCGCGTTGACCCAGCGTGGGCGCTTCGATTCGGCAGCGCTGCAGGCCTGGGTCGAGGGTGCCGGGGCGGCGGGGCCAGCCCTGTTCATGGGCCTCTACGCCGTGGCCACCGTGCTGTTCCTGCCGGGTGCCGTCATCACGCTGGCCGGCGGTGCCTTGTTCGGACCGCTCTGGGGCACGCTGTGGAACCTGTCCGGTGCGACCCTGGGCGCCGCGCTGGCCTTCCTCATCGCCCGCTACCTCGGCGCGGACTGGGTGGCGCGCCGCGCCGGTCGGCGGATGCAACGGCTCAATGACGGTGTGGCGGCTGAAGGCTGGCGCTTCGTGGCCTTCGTGCGGCTGGTGCCGCTGTTCCCCTTCAACCTGCTGAACTACGCGCTGGGCCTGACGCGCATTTCGTTTCTTACCTATCTGCTGGCCACCTGGGTCTTCATGCTGCCCGGCGCCTTTGCCTACACCTGGCTCGGACACGTCGGCCGTGAGGCGCTGGCGGGCGGCGACGGTCTGATCCGCAACATCACCATCGCACTGTCTCTGCTGGCTGCCGTGGCATTTCTGCCGCGCATCGTGCGCAAGCTGCGGGCCAAGCCGATGCTGGAGGTGGCTGACCTGAAGCGGCAACTCGATGCGGGTGAGGATGTGCTGGTGCTGGACGTGCGCCCGGCAGCCGACTTCGCCGGTGAGTGGGGCCATGTCAGCGACGCCCGCAGCCTGCCGCTGGAGGAGTTGCCATTGCGGCTGACGGAGCTCAAGGAACACAAGCAGCGGCCCATCCGCTTGATCTGCCGCACCGACAAGCGCTCGGCCCAGGCGGCGCGTTTGCTCGCCGATGCCGGCTTCACCGACGCCCAGGTCATCCGGGGTGGCATGACTGCGTGGCGTGCCCATGGCTGGCCTGTGGCGGGCGCCTGAGACTCACAACACCATGAACCGCGATTCGATGTCGAAGCCGACCAAGCCCCTGTCCACTCCCGCCATCCTGGGCTTGATCCTCGGCTTGGCCGCGATCGCCACCATCGTCGCATCGGGCATCGGCTACCGGCTGGGCTGGTGGCATTTCACGCGCGGTCTGCAGGTCTCCGAATGGGCGGCCTATGGCGCGGCTGTGGCCCTCGTCCTGTCGGTGCTTGGCTTAGTCCAGACCCGCCCGGGTGCCGCTCGGCGTGGAGGGGTCATGGCCGTTCTCGGGTTGATCGTTGCGCTGCTTCCGGTGGCGACGGCCTTGCAGTGGGAATATGCCAGTCGCACCACGCCGCCCATCAACGACATCAGCACCGACACCGCCGATGCCCCGGTGTTCTGGGACATGCCCAACCCCACCGACTACCCTGGCGCGAAGACCGCTGCCCTGCAGCGCGCTGGGTATCCCGATCTGGCCCCGTTGAGACTGGCCATGCCACCCGAACAGGCGTTTGCGCAGGTCTTGGCGGTCGCCAAAGAGAAGGACTGGACCATCGTCGCCAGCGTGCCCGCTGAAGGTCGCCTGGAGGCGACCACCAGCAGCCTGCTGTACGGCTTCACCGACGAGGTGATCGTCAGGGTCAAAGCAGCGGAAGGTGGTGCACTGGTTGATGTGCGTTCGCGGTCGCGGCTCGGTCGTGTCGATCGGGGCGTGAACGCCAAGCGCATCCGCAGCTACCTCGTGGCCCTGCAGGACCGTGCGGCTGATGCCCGCCGATAGGATCGACGCCATCATGCCGGCCGAGGAGGAGTGAAGCACGCATGTGCCAATTGTTCGGTTGGTCCTCGAAAGCTCCGCGGTCAGGGCGGTCTCTGCCCCTGGCCGAGTTCCGAGCGCGCGGTGGCGCGACCGCTGACAACCCGGACGGCTGGGGCGTCTCGTGGCGCGTTGGAGATGCGTTCCTGCTCGAAAGGGAGCCACTGCCCGGCTGCGACAGCGCGCAGTTCGAGCGCTTGATCGAAACGCTGCAATCGGACCTGATCGTCGCCCACGTGCGCAAGGCGCGCTTCCCGCCGATCAACACCCTGAACAACACGCACCCCTTCGTGCACGACTGCTGTGCGCGGCATTGGGCCTTCGCCCACAACGGCATGGTGCCCGACATCGTCGCGCTGGAAGCGGCCAACGACGGGCGTGTCTGCCGGCCCGAGGGCCAGACCGACTCGGAGTCGGCCTTCTGCCACCTGATGAGCCATGTCACCGGGCACTACCCGACGCCTGGCGCAGAGACGGATTGGCTGGACGTTCTGCGCGTCGTGAGCGAACAGATCGCCGGGCACGGCAAGTTCAACTTCCTGCTTTCCGACGGCGAACACCTGATCGCATATGGGCACGACCGCCTGCACTTCCTCGAATCGACTGATGACAGGCGCGAAACCGTCCTGATCGCCACCGAACCGCTGAGTGATGATGGGCGCTGGACTGAGTTCGCGGCGGGAGAGTTGCGAATCTACCGAGCAGGCGCGCGCGTGGCGCGGTTGTCCACCAACCCGCTGCCCGCACGAACTGTCCAGGACCGACAAGGCATGAAACATGAGTGATCCAATCTATCTCGACTACAACGCCACCACCCCGATTGCACCGGAGGTGCTCGAAGCCATGCTGCCCTGGCTGCGCGGCGAGTACGGCAATCCGTCCAGCACCCACGCCTACGGCCGGCGTGCCGCGCAGGCCGTCGCCACCGCGCGCGAGCAGGTGGCCGGGCTGATCGGCGCGCAGGCCGAGGAAATCGTCTTCACGGGCTGCGCCACCGAGGCCAACAACCTGGCGCTGCTGGGCGTGACACGCGCAGTGGGTGTCGAGAGGCGCCATCTGGTGGTCAGCGCGATCGAACATCCTGCGGTGATGGCACCGGCGCTCCATTTGCGCGACCAGGGGTGGACACTGACCGTCATTCCCGTCGACCGGTTCGGACAGATTTCGATCGACCAGGTTGCCAGCGCACTTCGGCCCGACACGGCCCTGGTCTCGGTGATGCACGCCAACAACGAGATCGGCACGCTGCAGCCGCTCGGCGAGATCGGCGCGATCGTGCGCGCGGCCGGCGCGCTGTTCCACGTCGACGCCACGCAGGCGCTGGGCCGCGTGCCGCTCGACGTCGAGGCGGCGTCGATCGACCTGCTGTCGTTGTCGGCGCACAAGCTCTACGGCCCGAAGGGCGTCGGCGCGCTGTACCTGCGCAGGCGCGCGCGCAGGGT
>JACZKT010000451.1 GCA_014859905.1 Rubrivivax sp. | reverse complement strand
GCGCCGGCCCGGCCTGCGCTGCGGTGGTGGTGGCCGCCGCTCGATCGCCGCTGCGGCCTTACGATGCGGCTTCCCCGACGGCCACCACCACACGCATGACCGACCTGCCCGGTGCCAGCGACGCATTGCGCGAACTCGCCTCCCGTGGCGTGCGCCACAGCTACAGGAAGGGCCGGCTGCTGATCGAGGAAGGCGACCGGGCCGACACGATCTACATCGTGCTCAGCGGCCGCGTGCGCGTGTACTCGGCGCACCCGGACAACGGGCGCGAGATCACCTACGGCACCTACGGCGCGGGCGAATACGTCGGCGAGATGAGCCTGGACGGCGGGCTGCGCAGCGCGAGTGTCGAAACGCTGGAGAACACCGTCTGCGCCGCCGTGGCGCGCCCGACACTCGAAGCCTTCATCGCCGAGCGGCCCGCCTTTGCCTTCGAGCTGCTGTCCAAGGTCATCCGCCGCGCGCGCAGCGCCACGCTCACGGCGCGCCAGCTGGCCTTGAACGATGCCTACGGCAACCTCAAGGCCTGGCTCGACGCCGAAGCCGTGACCGAGGCCGACGGCACGCGCTGGATTGCCAGCCGGCCGACGCACCGCGAACTGGCGTTTCGCATCGGCCGCTCGCGCGAGATGGTCAGCCGCTTGCTGAAGGATCTGGAGGAAGGCGGCTACGTCAGTGTGCAGGGCCAGGGCTGGCGCCTGACGAAGGTCCTGCCGGCACGCTGGTGAGGCGCCCTGTCGCGCCCGCCTGCCGGCGTGCGCGGAGGCCGAGGCAGCGGTCGACCCCCGACCTGCTACATGGCGCCATCGACCCAGGTCAGCAGCACCCCATAGGGCGAGCCGGCATCCACCGCCGCCTGTTTCATCGCCGTGTAGACCCGGCTCAGCCTGATGGCGTCCGCCATGAAGCACCTGGCGGGTCCGGCCTGGGATCCGAAGCAGACATCCGCCAGCTTCAGCCCGATGTACCACGATGCCACGTTGTCCGAGGGGTAGTGCACGCCGGCAAAGACGCGTCGATCGCCGAAGTCCACGCCGAACTTCTGCAGCGCGAGCCGTGCGCCGGGCAGCGTTTCGATCTGTTGTTGCTGGTCGACGTAGGACCAGGTCGCGGCGAACACGCCTTGCAGGCAGTGCCCGCTCATGATCGACGGCGTGACGGCGGACTTCGCCCACTCGTAGTTGAACGGCTGCCCCAGCAACATCTGGGCCTGGTAGGGCCGCGGGCGCTGCAGTTCCCGCTTGAAGGCCAAGGGGCGCGGACCCATGGCGCCGAGCGCTCGCACCGCAGCAGCAACCACTCCCGTCACCACCGCAGGCGGCTGCGCAGCCAGGTAGCGGCGCGCGGTTTCAAAGGTGCCGCCGCTGTGCGGCATGTCATCCTCGGCGGTGAAGAGCGCCTTGTGAGTCACCAAGGCCAGGTCGCCCTGGGCGCCGACGGGCTGCAGGTGCCAGCGGCGCAGCTGGGTGTCCATCAAGTCCAGGTCTGCCCGTGTCAGTGCGCCCATCCGGGCCACTGCCTGGCCGACCCATGCGCCTGCCTCCCAACGCGGCCAGATCACGGCCGCTATTTCGTCCCTCACCTGCTGGAAGAAGGCACCCCAGGAGGACTCGTCAAAGCCTTGCGGCACGGGGCCGCTCCGGGCCGCCGCTTCCAGGCCAGCATGCATGTGGCCATACGGCGGCCATGCGGGCTCGACGGCGACGGCCGGCGCATCTTCGGCGACCGCTGGGCCGGCCGCCCTGGGTGCCCTGGACGCCTTGGCCGCTTTGGACGGCCTGGGTGCGCCCGCGGCCTGTGCCTTGCCGTGGGCAGGCTTCTTCTTGCTCGACATGGCCACGCCCTCCTCCAGTTGGCTCACTCAGGAATGCCGGCAGCCTTCAGGGCTTGCAGCCGTTCGGCCAGGTGCGGCAGCTCGCGACCGGCGTAGCCGCGCCGGTAGGCACTGACGCAAAAGCCCGGGTTCAGCCGCAGCAGATCGCCGGCGGCGCTGCGCGCTTCGGACACTTTGCCAGCCAGGGCCAGCGCGATCGTCAGTATTCGATGGGATGACACGTGCATCGCATTGAGCCGTATCGAGGCCCGCGCCGCCGCCGCCGCCGCGTCGAAGCGCCGGGCCGTGAGGCGGCCCTCGGCCAGGAAGGCATCGAAGGCAAAACGCGCCGGGTCCATGGGCGAGAGCTCGATGGCGCGCTGCGGCATGGCCTCGGCCTCTGCGGCATGGCCCAGGTAGCTGTGGATGCCGCCCAGGTTCAGCCAGGCATGCGACTCCTGCGGGTCGGCGCTCACCGCGGCCTCGGCGAGCTGGCGCGCCCGCGGCAGATCACCATCGATCTGCGCCACCACGATGGCGTCCATCGACAAGGCCAAGGCGTGGTCGGGGTCGAGGTCGACGGCGCGCCGGGCGCTGGCTTGCGCCAGGCGGCCGGCGCGCCGGCGGTCGTCCGC
>JACZKT010000048.1 GCA_014859905.1 Rubrivivax sp. | reverse complement strand
CCATGATGACATCGCATGAAGGACGGCAAGCCCCGTTGCAGGCGGCCGAACTCGAACCCCCGTTGCTGAGCGTCGAACGGCAGCTCAGCGCCCTCGGTCTGGCCCTGGGTGGCCGCGACGCCACCGCGGTGGACCGTGCCGCGGCCGAACTGCACGCGGCACTGGCGCACGCGGTGGACGATTTCAGGCGTGCCGCCCGCAGCGGCGGCGTGCCGCCGGCACTGCGTCAACGGCTGGCCCTGGCCGGTGGCCAGGTGGCAGCGCAGCGTGACGCCCTGGCCCGCGCCACCGCTTCACTGGATCGAGCGATCGACGTGCTGATTCCCGGCATGGCGACACCGAGCCTGTATTCCGAAGCCGGCGCCGCCGGCCGCAACGCCAGGCAAGCCGGCAGCCTGCGGGCCTGAAGTCGCCTGGGGCGAGGATTCGAGGCCCGCCCGCGCTGCAGCCCTGCCCGCGCCGGGTCCGAACCTCAATTCAGCTTGCACCCTCTCCTCCTCGTGGGAGGGGGTATGCGCCTTCCTTGACGCCCCGGCGAGCCGATGCGGGCGTTTCCGAGCAAGTTGCCAGCAATCGAATGGAAATGGGTTGCCCGCTCGCGGCCCGCCGCGGGCCGTCAGCCGAAAGCCCACTTCCACGTCTTGTCGATCGATCGCGAATCCGTATCAGCCGGCCGCGCCCGCTCTCACCACTCGCGCAACCGCGTCCGCAGGCGCGCGATCGACTGGCTGTGCAGCTGGCACACTCTGCTTTCGGTGACGCCCAGCACGGCGGCGATTTCCTTCAGGTTCATGTCGTGCTCGTAGTACATGCTCATCACGTACTGCTCGCGCTCGGGCAGGTTCTTGATGGCCTCCACCAGCGCCTCGCGCATACGCTGGTCCTGCAGCCGGGCCATCGGGTTGGCCTCGGCGTCGGTGACGTGGCGGTCGAGGTAGTCGTCGTCGCTCTCGTCGCCGCTCATGTCTTCCAGGTAGATGAGCTGCGTACCGCGCACCTTGCCCAGCAGTTCCTGGTAGTCGCTGAGCGACAGGCCCATCTCGCGCGCGATCTCACCTTCGCTGGGGGCGCGGCCGTGGCGTTGCTCGAGCTTGTGCACGGCGGCTTCGATGTTGCGCTGGTGGCGGCGGTCGCCGCGGCTCATCCAGTCGTTGCCGCGCAACTCGTCGAGCATGGCGCCGCGGATGCGCTGGGTAGCGAAAGTCTCGAACTGCACGCCCTGCGCGGCATCGAAGCGGGTGAGCGCGTCACTGAGGCCGATCATGCCGACCTGGATCAGGTCGTCCAGTTCCACGTTGGCCGGCAGCTTGGCGATCATCTGGTGCGCGAGGCGCCGCACCAGCGGGCAGTACTGCTTGAGCAGCGTGCCGGCGTCGAGTTTTCCCTTGGCGGTGTACATGGTGTCGGCCTCTATCGGTAGACGGGTCGGGGCGGGTTCAGGTCGGCTGGTGCGGGTCGCGCGCCGACCGCGGCGCCGTAAGGCAGCGCCGCCATCTCGTGAAGTTCCAGTTGGGCGCCGAGCAGGCGCGCCAGGGCCTCGTCGGGCGCGTCGGCAGCGTCGCCGGCGGGGTCGATCAACGCCCAGTCACGCAGTGCGGCGCCCAGGAAGCCGTCGGCGCAACTGCCCAGACTGGCCGCGATGCCGACGGCGCGCGGCGACAGCGGTGACGCCGCCAGCAGCAGGTCGTAGCTCATCAGGCCGCAGCGCTGCACCAGCAGCTTGCAGCTGGCGTAGGCGTGCTTGATGCTCTCCGGGTGGTCGGCGCCCATCAGCAGCGGCCGCACCTCGCGGCGCTTGAGCAGGCGCGCCAGGTCCAGCGCTTCGGCGTGCAGCAGCAGCACCTCGGCTTGCGGGGCGGCTTGCTGCAGCGCGTCGATGAAGGCGCCGGCCGAGCCGCGCGTGTCCACGTAGCTCAGTGGCAGGCCCCGCGCCGGCAGGTAGGACACACGCAGCGCAACACGCTCGATGCAGGCCGCCAGGTTCAGCCGCGCCAGCTCGTGCGGCGCCGGTGAACTGGCCGCCGCGTCCACCACCAGGACCTCGTGCCCCGCAGCCGCCAGCACGGCAGCCACGCGATCGAGCACGATGCCGCCGAAGGGCACGTAGGGGTTGGCGGCCAGGGCCAGGACGTGTCGGCCACGGCCGCCGAAGAGCCGGCGCAGCCCGTCGGCCTGGTCCAGCGGCAAATGCAGGTAAGGACTTGGAAGGTCGCGCATCGACGCTGCCGTCATGGGGTTGCCGGGTATCACGATCAAGCGTGCATCGCCCGGTCGGCCGCCGGCAGAGGCGCGCCGGCGAAGATCAGGTTCACGTCGCCGCTGTCCAGCCGCCAGGCCGGGCCGCCACCACCCTTGAGCGCGGTCTGCACCAGCGCCTGGGACGAGAGCCGGTGCCAGTCTTCGGGCACCCTTTGGCCATTGGCCACGGCCAGCACGGTGAGCTTGTGACGGATCAGCGCATCGAGTGCCGGCGCCAGCTTCACCGACTCGTCGAGCTTGGACAGGATGACGCCGCGGCAGCTCGTCGCGGCGTAGGCCGCGAGCTGGTCCTCGATGGTTTCGCCCTGTGCCGAGGCGTTGATCACCAGCAGACGCTGGATGGCACGGTGCGACACCATCTCGAGCAGCTCGCGCGTGCGGCTGTCGCGCTGTGCCATGCCGGCGGTGTCGATGAGCACCAGCCGCTTGCCCGACAGCAGGTCCAGCAGGTCTTCGAGCGAAGCACGGTCGTGCGCGGTGTGCACCGGCACGCCGAGGATGCGGCCGTAGGCCCGCAACTGCTCGTGCGCCGCCACCCGGTAGGCGTCGAGCGTGACGAGACCCAGGTTGGTCGCACCGTGGCGGGTGGCAAAGGCCGCGGCGAGCTTGGCCGTGCTGGTGGTCTTGCCGACGCCGGTGGCGCCGATCAGGGCATAGACCCCGCCCACGTCCTCGAGCGGGCTGTCGCGTTCGGCAGTGTGCAGGTTGCGCTCCAGGACGCTGGCGGCCCAGGCCGCACCGTCGACGTCGGCCGGCAGGCTGTCCAGCAGCTTGCGGATCAACGACGGCGAGAAACCGGCGTCGAGCAACTGCTGCGCGAGCAGGGCCTGGCGCGGCTGGCGCTGCAGCTTTTCCATGAAAGCCAGGGCACCGAAGCGCTGTTCGATGAGGCCGCGCATCGAGCGCAGCTCCGACAGCATCTCGATCTGTTCGCCGCGCGCGGCCGGCGCCTGCGGGGCCACGGCTGCGACGGCTGCGGGCGCCGGCGGCAATTCCTCGCGCAACACCGGCACCTCGCGCTGCACGGCCCCGTGGCGGGCG
>JACZKT010000450.1 GCA_014859905.1 Rubrivivax sp. | reverse complement strand
CCCTGATCGCGCAGCGCCTGACGGCCAAGATGCACCGCGAACTGCTGGCCTGGGGCTGGCATGGCAAGGCGGGCCTTTGCGGCCCCTACTTCCTGCCGGCGATGGACAAGACCGCCTACAAGACCCAGCTCACCTACCCGGTGGCCAACACCGCGAAGGACGGGGGCCGCTGCTGCCAGCCGTTCGGCCGCAGCACGATCGTCTGGGGCGCCGGCAAGGAGTACCCCGTCCGCGGCGAGGACTTCGCCTTCATGCTGTTCAGGAAACGGAACTGCTGTGTGGGCTACTGATCGCGTCCTGGCCCGCCGCCGGACCACAGGCGCGGTGCTCTGTGCCGCCGCGGCAATGCTGCTTCGAAGCACTGCTCTCGCCCAGGTGCTGCCGGAATTGACGGACCGGGACATCGAGCGCGCGCGCCAGCAGCATCGAATGCCCACCGACGCCGAGCTGGCCCGCGTCCCCGTGCCCTCGACGCCACGAATCGACGCCCTGCCCCAACCCACAACCAAGGCGCCTGTCGACCTGGAGGCGCTCGCCAAGGGCTTCGACACACAGGCGGACAAGCCGATTCTCGGTGCAACCTCGGGGCCCAGCCTGCTGGTCTTCGTCAGCCTTGCCATGCCCGAAGCCACGATCACGCGGCTGCTGGACCAAGCCGCTCGCGCAAGGGCCACGCTGGTGCTGCGCGGGCTCGTCAACGGCTCGCTTCGCGACACGGTCGAACGAATGCAGCGTCTGATAGGCAACCGCCAGGTCGACGTGCAGATCGACCCGCAGGCCTATGACCGCTTTTCGATCGTCCGCACGCCCTCGTTCGTGTTGGTACGCGACGGCGCTGCATCACAGCCCTGTGCCGCCGGCATGTGCATCGCCAGCGACCAGTTCGTGCTGGCGGCCGGTGACGTCAGCCTCGACTACGCCCTGAGGTTCTTCGAGCGTTCGGCACCCGGCATGGCTCGCGACGCATCGTCCTACCTGCAGCGCATGAAAGGACCGTCGCGATGAGCTTGCGCAAAGCGGTCGTCTGGTTCACGCTCGTCTGCTTCGTGACGACCCAGACCGCGAGCGTGGCCGGTCCGCACGAGGAAGGTGTTGCCGCCGGCCAGGCCGCGAACCCGGTGGCGCGCGGCAGCGTCACCGCCCCCAGCGCCACCAGCGTCGTGCCCGGCTACACGACCACGCCGCCGGAGCGGTCCTACTACCGACAACCGAACCTCGCATCCCGGGGCAATGCACGGCTGGCGCTGTGCGCGACGCTGCCCAACGACCCGACCTGCCAGGCGCAGCGAGGCGCGCTCAGCTCCGCGAACACGCCCCGACCTGCGGTCTCTCCTGACGATCCGGCCGTGGCCGCCGCACGCGACATCGGTCGCAGCCCCTCCAGCGTGCTCGGCAGCCTGGCCGCGTACTACAGCGGCTGCACCACCACCGTGACCAGCCGACCACCCACGACCCAGATGCGCAGTTGCCTGCGCTACCTGGGTGTCGGCAACTACAGCTGTGCTCGGTCGCTGACGGTCAGCATCAATCGCACGACCAGTTGCGCGCCGGGTGACTGGTTCGCCCACGCCGGGTCCGGCCGCGCCGGCATCGACGTGCAATGCCTTCCCGGCCGGCCGAAAACGGCGCAGCACTTCCGTGTCACACAGGACAGCAACCCGCTGACCTTCTTCGACGTGAACATGACGAAGCCGGCGGTCTTTCCCGAGATGGTCGCCGTGCTGGAGACGAACTACTCCGCCATGACGGGTCTGCCGATCCGCACCGGCGTGTGGGTGGCGGACAAGTCCTGTGCCGGCAACACCTGCAGCCTGACCGCGATGATCGCCGCCGAGGTACAGGAGACCTGCACCGGAAGCGGCGACTCGGTTCTCAGTTGCACCAGCGCCGAGCCCTTCCTGAAGATCTACGCGGCATGCCGCTCCGGCACACAGAGCGGCGACAACATCCAGGACACCGCGTGTCAGGGCGACAGCGGCTGCACGACGACCGCGCTGAATGGCGCCAGGTGCTATGCGCCGGCCGACGGCTGGACGCCCTATGCCGGTACCGACGTGACGGGTACGGTGCCGGGCTACTACTGGAACATCGACGCCAAACGCGCCGTGGTCGGCTGGGCACCCAATCCGGCCTACGGCCCAGTACCGACGATGCGGTTGACCTACACGCGACCGACCACGGCCGCAACCGCAACCGACCGCTGGGACGACCAATGCCCGTCGCTCGCGGCCGGTGGCCGCTGCACCGTCAGCACGGCCGCCGTCTGCACCGACGGCCCGGCGACCAAGGTGATCGACGGCGTATCGGTGCACCGCGCCTGTTGGGAGTACACGAGCACGATGACCTGCAGCAGCGGAGCGCCGGTCGACCAGTGCGCGCGGCTGCTGGCCGCCGGATGCACCCCACTGGGCTCGGTGTGCAAGCAGGCCAACGCCTCCACCGGCGCCTGCGAGGTCTACGCGGATGGCTACAGCTGCCCGGTGCCGGCGCAGAACGTCACCACGGTCAGCAACTGCCCGTCGAACGTCTTCTGCCTCAACGGCAACTGTTTCGACATCAGCGCACCGAACGACGCCGACTTCGCGCGCAGCATGTCGATGCTGGAGGCGGGCCGGGAGGCAGGCGTGTATCTCGACTCCGACCGCATGCAGGTCTTCAAGGGCGAGGAGAACCGCTGCCGGGACCGCCTGTTGAAGAACTGCTGCTACGCCGACGGCGCGGGCGCTGGCATGACCAATCAAAGCCTGTTCGGCAGTGGTTCCCGGCTGGTCTACGACGTGCTGATGAACTCCGAGAATCGACAGTTCCTGTACCAGGGCATGACGGCCCTGCTGTCCGGTGCCGGCTTCAGCGGCAGCTTCACGAGCTATGGTGTGACGGTCGCGGTCAACGGCACCGCACTGCCGGCCGGCTCGGCCGTGCTCTATGCCGGCGACAGCGTCGTGGTGGCTTTCGACCCCTGGTCGCTGGTCATCGCCATCGTGATCTACATCATCTTGTCGATGATGTCC
>JACZKT010000449.1 GCA_014859905.1 Rubrivivax sp. | reverse complement strand
GTCCAGCTCAGTCAGAAAGGCTGCATCGGCTGCCATTCCGGCATTCCGCAACTTCAGTTCCTGCTGCCTGATGAACGCCGCATCATCGCCTGTAGATCCCCCCATGGCCCGCAGTTTCAAGTCGGCCAGCTGCGTGGTTTCACGTTTGAGCTGGATGAAGGCGTCCACGAGAGCGCCGAGCCCCATGTCTCGGGAAAGGCGTGACAGGTAACCCAATACGGGCGGGCCATCGGGCAGCATTGGACGCGCGCCCTTCCAGTGCTGCGCTTCGCGGCTGAGCGCGGCGCCAGGGAACCAGTCGTCGAGCACGCGATACAGCGTGCGCAGCGGGGTGGGGTCCAGCCGGTCCAGGCGGCCACCGATCTCGGCGCCGCCGGCCACGCGGATGCGCTGGCCCAGGCGCGTGATGGCGACCTTGTATTTCTCGTCCATCAGCGCCGCCCGCGGCCCGAGATGCGGGTGGCCGTCGAGGTGTCGCAGCGGCGCCGTGACCGAGTAACCGTGGACCGGCGCCAGCGGCAGCTTGATGCCGATCGAGGCCAGCAGCGCGTTGGCCTGCACGCCGGCGCAGACGACGACGGCGTCGAAGGCGTGGCGCTGGCCGTCGCCGGTGACGAGTTGCGGCGCCGCGCCGGGCGCCATGGCGCGCACGTCGGCGTCGAAGCGAAAGCGCGCACCCAGGCGCTGCGCTTCGGCCTTCAGCAGGTGCGCAAAGTGGCGGCAGTTGCCCACGCCGTCCTGAGGCAGGTGGATTGCCGCCAGCAGCGGCGTGCCGGGGTTGAGGCCGGGTTCGATGACGCGGCAGCGCGCGGCGTCGACCACGTCGTGCGTCACGCCCAGTTCGCGCAGCAGCGCCAGGCCGCGCTGCGCCAGCGCCAGCTCACGCTGGGTGCGCAGCAGCACCATGAAGCCCGGCATCTGTTCGTAATCCAGCCGCAGCGTGCGCGTCAGCTCCAGCAGCCGCTCGCGGCTGAAATGAGCCAGGCGCTGCATCGCCACGCGGTTCGCCTGGTGCACCTGCGGGCGGCAGGCGCGCCACCAGCGCCACAGCCACGGCAGTTGCGCCAGCGCACCGAAGCCACCCAGGCGCACCGGTGCGTAGCGGCTCAGCAGCTGGCTCAGCACCGTCCAGGGCATGCCCGGCGCGGCCCAGGGCGTGACGTAGCCGGGCGCCACGACACCGGCGTTGGCGTAGCTGCCCTCGGCGGCGACGCTGCCGCGGCGCTCGAACACGGTGACCTCGAATCCCAGTGCGGCCAGCTCGTAAGCGGTGGTGACGCCGACGATGCCGGCGCCGACGATGGCGACACGCATCGTCAGGCTCCGGCTCGGTAGGTACCGCGTGCTAAAATCTGCAGGTTTGCCTCGAACGAGGTTGGGATGGTGGGAGGTGCGGCGCTGTGCGCTGGCCCGCCCCGGCCGTCTCCGCCGAGTGCAGGGCAGAGGCAGACAAATCGCGAACCCGACCGAACCAAAGGTGTCGTTGCGTGGCGTGGCGGTTCTTCAGGAACTGCACAGCGGCCAGCGATCGAGCGGCGGGATTCTAGACCCAACCTTCGGAGTTTCCATGACAGTCTCGATGCGTGAAATGCTGGAAGCGGGCGTCCATTTCGGACACCAGACCCGCTTCTGGAACCCCAAGATGGCGCCGTATATCTACGGCCATCGCAACAAGATCCACATCATCAACCTTGAGAAGACGCAGCCGCTCTTCGAGGACGCGATGAAGTACGTGCGCAAGCTGGCCAGCAAGCGCGGCACCATCCTCATGATCGGCACCAAGCGGCAGGCGCGCGATGTCATCGCGATGGAAGCGCATCGCTGCGGCATGCCCTTCGTCGACCAGCGCTGGCTCGGCGGCATGCTCACCAACTTCAAGACGGTGAAGGGCTCGCTGAAGAAGCTCAAGGAAATGCAGGTGACCAAGGACGCCGGCATGGATGCGATGATCAAAAAGGAGGCCCTGATGTTCGACCGCGAGCTGGCCAAGCTCGAGAAGGACATCGGCGGCATCCAGGACATGGCCGCGCTGCCCGACGCGATGTTCGTCATCGACGTCGGTTATCACAAGATCGCGGTGCTGGAGGCCAAGAAGCTGGGCATTCCGGTGATCGGCATCGTCGACACCAACCACTCGCCGATCGGCATCGACTACGTGATCCCCGGCAACGACGACTCGGCCAAGGCGGTTGCGCTGTATGCCCGCGCCGTCGCCGATGCCGTGCTGGAAGGCAAGGCCAACGCCACCACCGACGTGGTGCAGGCGGTGGCCGGCGGCGACGAATTCGTCGAAGTCAGCGAAGGAGCCTGATCGTCAGACGTCGCGGCAGCGACGCTGAGGGCGCCACGCTGCCGCACACGCCACCGGGCCGCCCTGCGCCCGGTGGTCGACCGTATTTCATGGAGAGAACGATGCCCGCAATCACTGCAAGCATGGTGGCCGAACTGCGCGCCAAGACCGACGCGCCGATGATGGAGTGCAAGAAGGCGCTCACCGAGGCCGACGGCGACGCCGCCCGCGCCGAGGAAATCCTGCGCGTCAAGCTCGGCAGCAAGGCCAGCAAGGCCGCCTCGCGCATCACCGCCGAAGGCGTGATCGCCGCCGCCGTGGGCGGCGCCACCGGCGCGCTGGTCGAAGTCAACTGCGAAACCGACTTCGTGTCGAAGAACGACTCCTTCCTGGCCTTCACCAAGGCCTGCGCTGCGCTCGTGGCCGAGCACAACCCGGCCGACGTGGCAGCGCTGTCGGCGCTGCCGCTGTCGCAGGACGGCTTCGGCCCGACCGTCGAAGACGTGCGCAAGGGCCTGATCGGCAAGATCGGCGAAAACATGTCGGTGCGCCGCTTCGAGCGCTACGCCGGCGGCGGCGCGCTGGCCCACTACCTGCACGGCACGCGCATCGGCGTCATCGTCGAATACACGGGCGACGAGGTCGCGGCCAAGGACGTGGCCATGCACGTGGCGGCGATGAAGCCCAAGGCGCTGGCCACCAGCGACGTGCCGGCGGCGCTGATCGAGGTCGAGCGCCGTGTCGCGGCCGAGAAAGCCGCCGAAGACGCGGCCAAGGCGGTGGCCGAGGGCAAGCCGGTGCAGTCGCCCGAGATCGTGGCCAGGCGCGTGGACGGTTCGGTGCAGAAATTCCTGAAGGAGGTCTCGCTGCTGAACCAGCCCTTCGTCAAGAACGACAAGCAGACCGTGGAACAGATGCTCAAGGAAAAGGCCACCCGGGTGGCTGGCTTCACGCTCTACGTGGTGGGCGAGGGCATCGAGAGGAAGGTCGACGACTTTGCCGCCGAAGTGGCTGCGCAGGTGGCAGCGGCCAAGGCGCAGTAAGGCGGCTCCGGGCATCGGGGGCCCATGATGCGCCCCTTACACTGCAGGCTTTGCATGGAGTTGAGTCGATGCCGGCTTACAAGCGCATCCTGCTGAAGCTGTCGGGCGAGGCCCTGATGGGCGACGACGCCTACGGCATCAACCGCGCCACCATCGTGCGCATGGTGCGCGAAGTGCAGGAGATCACGCGCCTGGGCTGCGAGGTCGCGGTGGTCATCGGCGGCGGCAACATCTTCCGCGGCGTCGCCGGCGGCTCGGTGGGCATGGACCGCGCCACCGCCGACTACATGGGCATGCTGGCCACCGTGATGAACGCGCTGGCCCTGGCCGACACCATGCGCCAGGAGGGCATGACGGCGCGCGTGATGTCGGCCATCAGCATCGAACAGGTGGTCGAGCCCTACGTGCGGCCCAAGGCCCTGCAGTACCTGGAAGAAGGCAAGATCGTCATCTTCGCCGCCGGCACCGGCAACCCCTTCTTCACCACCGACACCGCGGCCGCGCTGCGCGGCGCCGAGATCGGCGCCGAGATCGTGCTCAAGGCGACCAAGGTCGACGGCGTCTACAGTGCCGACCCGCACAAGGATCCGAGCGCCACGCGCTATGCGCGCATCACCTTCGACGAAGCGATCGCCAAGCACCTGCAGGTGATGGACGCCACGGCCTTTGCGCTGTGCCGCGACCAGAAGCTGCCGATCAAGGTGTTCAACATCAACAAGCCCGGGGCCCTGCAGCGTGTCGTGATGGGCGAGGACGAAGGCACCCTGGTGCATGTTTGAGGAGCGGCATCAGCCATGACCATTGCAGACATCAAGCACACCGCCGAGCAGAAGATGGGCAAGACCATCGAGGCGTTCAAGAACGAATTGCACAAGATCCGCACCGGCCGCGCCCACCCCGGGCTGCTCGACCAGGTGCACGTCGACTACTACGGCTCGATGGTGCCCCTCAGCCAGGTTGCCAACCTGACGCTGCTCGACGCGCGGACGATCGGCGTGCAGCCCTGGGAAAAGGGCATGGGGCCGAAGATCGAACGGGCCATCCGCGAGTCCGACCTCGGTCTCAACCCTTCGTCGCAGGGTGAACTGCTGCGCGTGCCGATGCCGGCGCTGACCGAGGAGCGCCGCAAGGAACTGACCAAGGTCGTGCGCCATGCCGGCGAGGAAGCGCGCATCGCCGTGCGCAGCGTGCGCCGCGAAGCCAACGAGCACCTGAAGAGGTTGCTCAAGGAAAAGACGGTGGCCGAGGACGACGAGCGCCGCGCCCAGGACGAAGTGCAACGCCTGACCGATCGCACCATCGCCGAGATCGACCGCCTCGTGCACGGCAAGGAAGCGGAGGTGATGGCGGTCTGAGCTCGCCATCCTGTCCCCCGAGCCGATGTCCGAATTGCCTTTTGCCGAGAACCCGGCTGCCGAAGTTCCCACGGCCGACGCACCGCCTGTCGCACCGCGGGCCGATGCCGATTCCAGCGCGATCCCGCGCCATGTCGCAGTCGTGATGGATGGCAACGGCCGCTGGGCGCGCCAGCGCTACATGCCGCGGTTCTTCGGCCACAAGCAGGGTGTGGACACGCTCGTGCGCGCCATCGACGCGTTCAACGCCCGCGGCGTGCGCTACCTGACCGTCTTCGCCTTCTCGTCCGAGAACTGGAAGCGCCCGACGGAAGAGGTCTCGGGACTGATGAGTCTGGTGCTGGTGGCGGTGTCCAAGTATCTGGACAAGATGGCCGCCGACGGCGTGCGCATACGCATCGTCGGCGACCGCTCGACCGTCTCCGACAAGTTGCGGCGTGCCTGGGATCATGCCGAGCAGCTGACGAAGGACAACGACCGCATCACCTTGGCAGTGGCCTTCAACTATGGCGGCCGCTGGGACGTCGTGCAGGCCTGCCGACGCGCAGTGGCCGACGGTGTGGCGCCTGAGTCGGTCGACGAGCAGTGGTTGTCACGGCACATGGCGCTGTCGTTCGCACCCGATCCCGACCTGTTCATCCGCACCGGCGGCGAGATGCGCATGAGCAATTTCCTGCTTTGGCAGGCGGCGTACTCGGAGCTCTTCTTCACCGAGTGCCTGTGGCCCGACTTCGGCGAGGCCGAGATCGATGCCGCGCTCGCCGCCTTTGCGCAGCGGGACCGGCGCTTCGGTGGCATCCACCCGCAGCCGACCGTGCCCGAAGACAGCTGAGATGCTGCGCCAGCGTGTCATCACGGCACTCGTGCTGGTCGCTCTGCTGCTGGGGTCCCTGATGTACTCCAGCAGCTGGCCCTTCGCGGTATTGGCATTGGCCCTGATCGCCGCCGCCGGCTGGGAATGGGGTCGCCTGAACCAGGCCGGCGCCATGCCGGCCCTGGTCATGGGTGCCGCGCTGGCCGGGGCTGGCGCCTGGACGCTGGCTGCAGCCTGGAACGAGCGTGCTCCGGCAGCGGTGTGGTGGGGGGTGACGGCGCTGTGGCTGGTCTGCGGCGCACTGGCCTTGCGTGCCGGCCCTGCCGCCTGGCCGCAGCTGCCGCGACCGGCTCGCTGGGGGTTGGGGCTGGTGGTCCTCTGGTCAGCCTGGCTGGCGCTGGCGCATTCGCGCGTCATCGGCATCAACTTCATGTTGTCGCTGCTGTGCCTGGTGTGGATGGCCGACGTGGCGGCCTATTTCGGTGGCCGCGCCTTCGGCCGGCGCAAGCTGGCCTTGACCATCAGCCCCGGCAAGAGCTGGGAGGGCGTGTGGTCGGGCATGGCCGGCGTGCTGCTGCTGGCGCTGTTCTGGATCTGGCTGGACACGCGTTTCGACTTCGACAGCCCGAGCCTGTACTCGAGCCTGGTGCAGACGCTGGG
This sequence comes from Rubrivivax sp., assembly GCA_014859905.1. Taxonomy (GTDB): domain Bacteria; phylum Pseudomonadota; class Gammaproteobacteria; order Burkholderiales; family Burkholderiaceae_C; genus Rubrivivax. Next base: position 5,838 of record JACZKT010000449.1, on the reverse strand, counting down.
CTGGGCCGGCGCCGCGCTGGCGCTGATGGCGCTGTGCGGGTTGAGCGTGATCGGCGATCTCGTCGAATCACTGGTCAAGCGTGCCGCGGGGGCCAAGGACAGCAGCGGGCTGCTGCCCGGCCACGGTGGCGTGCTCGACCGTGTCGATGCCTTGCTGCCCGTGATGCCGGCGGCACTGGCGCTGATGAGCTTCAGGGCGACGTGAGCGACACCATGAAGCAGCGCCTGCGCCTGGCCATACTCGGCTCCACCGGCTCGGTGGGCGTGAGCACGCTCGACGTGGTGGCGCGCCATCCGGAGCGCTTCAAGGTGGTCGGCCTGACCGCGTATCGGCGCGTCGATGTGTTGTTGCAGCAGTGCCGGCGATTCCGGCCGCAGATTGCGGTTGTCCGCACCGAGGACCAGGCCGCCGAGCTGCGCCGCCTGCTGAGCGGCGAGCAGTTGACGACGGAAGTGCGCGCCGGCCCCGAGGCCTTGTGTGAGCTGGCTGCGGCCGACGAGGTCGACGCCGTGATGGCCGCCATCGTCGGCGCGGCCGGGCTGCGGCCATGCATGGCCGCAGCGCGTGCCGGCAAGCGGCTGCTGCTGGCCAACAAGGAAGCGCTGGTCGTCGGCGGCGGCCTGTTCATGCAGGCCGTGGCCGCAGGCGGTGCGACGCTGCTGCCCATCGACAGCGAGCACTCGGCGATCTTCCAGTGCCTGCCCGAGGACCGCACGACCTGGGCCCGCCGTATCGACCACATCGTGCTTACCGCCAGCGGCGGCCCCTTCCGCCAGCACGACCCGGCGACGCTGGACACCGTGACTCCGGCGCAGGCCGTGGCGCACCCGAACTGGGTCATGGGACGCAAGATCTCGGTCGACTCGGCCACCATGATGAACAAGGCGCTCGAGGTCATCGAGGCACGCTGGCTGTTCGACCTCGAGCCCGAGCGCATCCGCGTCGTCATCCACCCGCAGAGCATCGTCCATTCGATGGTCGTGTGCCGCGACGGCTCGGTGCTGGCGCAGCTGGGCACGCCCGACATGAAGGTGCCCATCGCCTACGGCTTGTCCTTCCCCGATCGCATCGAATCCGGCGCGCCGCGACTGGATTTCGAGCAGTTGCAGTCGTTGAGCTTCGAGCCCCCCGACCCGCGCCGCTTCCCCGGCCTGCAGCTGGCGTGGGACGCGCTGCGCGGCCCGGCTGGCACCAGCGCCGTCCTCAACGCTGCCAACGAAGAGGCGGTGGCGGCGTTTCTGGCCGGAACCATCGGGTTCCCGGCCATTCACAGTGTCAATGCCCGCACCCTCGACCGCCTGCAGCCCCGGCTCGGGCCCACCCACACGCTGGACGACCTGCTCGACCTCGACGCCCGCGCGCGTGACGAGGCGCGCCTGGCCATGAAGGAGTTCGCGGCGTGATCACCACCTTGCTGGCCTTTCTGCTCACCCTGGGCGTGCTGATCGTCATCCATGAGTACGGCCACTACCGCGTGGCGGTGGCTTGCGGCGTGAAGGTGCTGCGCTTCTCGGTCGGCTTCGGGCGTGTCATCTGGCGCCGCCAGGCGACCCCGGACTCCACCGAGTTCGTGCTCTGTGCCTTGCCGCTGGGCGGCTACGTGCGCATGCTCGACGAGCGCGAAGAGGCGGTCGCGCCGGCCGAACTGGCGCGGGCCTTCAACCGCCAGTCGCTGCTGCGCCGCACGGCCATCGTCGCGGCCGGGCCGCTGGCCAACCTGGCGCTGGCGATCCTGCTCTACGCCGCCGCGCACTGGATCGGCATCGACGAGGCCAAGGCCGTGCTCGGCTCGCCTGTGGTGGCGAGTCCGGCCGAACGCGCCGGCCTGCAAGCGGGCGATTGGGTGCGCGCACTGTCGCGCGACGGCAGCCAGTGGCAGGACGTGACGTCGATGACCGACCTGCGCTGGGAGATCACCCAGGCCGCGATGCAGCGCGAGACACTTCGACTGCAGGTCAGCGGCCGCGATGGCCGCGGTTCGCGCACGCTCGCGCTCGACCTCTCGGGCATCGAGCCGCGCGATGTCGACGCCAGTCTCATGAAGACGGTCGGGCTGGGTGCGCCCTACAGCGAGCCGGTGCTCGGTGAAGTCAAGGCCGGTGGACCGGGCGCGACCGCCGGGCTGCGCCAGGGCGACCGCGTGCTCGCCATCGACGGCGTCGCCATCGCCGACGCGCAGACCTTGCGCGAACGCATACGTGCCGGCCTGCGCGACGGCCAGCCGCTGGCGCAGCGCTGGTCGCTGGAACGCAGTGGCCGTGTGCTGGAAATCGAGGTCACGCCGCGTGTCGTGAGCGAGGGCGCCGCCAGCGTCGGCCGCATAGACGCCTTCGTCGGCCAGCCGCCCGAGATGGTGAAGGTACGCCACGGCCCGATCGAAGGACTGGTGCAGGGTGCCACCCGCACCTGGGACGTGTCGGCACTGACGGTGACGATGCTCGGCCGCATGCTCATCGGCGAGGCCTCGCTGAAGAACCTCAGCGGGCCGATCACCATCGCCGACTACGCCGGCCAGTCGGTGCAGCAGGGCCTGGCCTACTACCTGGGTTTCCTGGCGCTGGTCAGTGTGAGCCTGGGCGTACTGAACCTGCTGCCGCTGCCGATGCTCGATGGCGGCCACCTGATGTATTACATTTTCGAGGGCGTCACCGGCCGCCCGGTTTCCGACCTCTGGCTGGCGCGGCTGCAGCGCGGCGGCATCGCGGTGCTGCTGATGATGATGTCGCTTGCCCTTTTCAACGACGTGGCCCGCCTGCTGGGTCTTCACTGAAGCACATGCTCCCAGTCTTTCCGATCGGGCCGCTGCGCCCCGCTGCGGCGTTTGTCGTCGCGCTTGCACTTGTCGCGGCCGCACCAGCGGCGCGAGCCGTCGAACCCTTCGTCATCCAGGACATCCGTGTCGAGGGCCTGCAGCGCACCGACCCCGGCACGGTGTTCGCGGCGCTGCCCTTCCGCATTGGCGACACCTACACCGACGACAAGGGCTCGGCCGCGCTGCGCTCGCTGTTCGGCACCGGTCTGTTCAAGGACGTGCGGCTGGAGATCGAAGGTCGCGTCGCGGTGATCATCGTCGACGAGCGCTCGATCATCGCCACCGTGAGCTTCGTCGGCCTGAAGGAGTTCGACAAGGAGCCGCTGACCAAGTCACTGCGCGATGCCGGCATCGGCGAAGGCCTGCCTTTCGACCGCGCGCTGATCGACCGCGCGGAGCAGGAAATCAAGCGCCAGTACCTCAGCCGCAGCCTCTATGGCGCCGAGGTCGTGACCACGGTGACGCCGCTGGAGCGCAACCGCGTCAACGTCACCTTCACGATGACCGAAGGCGACGCCGCGCGCATCACCGACATCCGCATCGTCGGAGCCACCGTATTCCCCGAGTCGACGCTGCTCGAACTGTTCGAACTCTCGCGCAGCGGCTGGTTCACCTGGTACAGCAAGACCGACCGCTATTCGCGCAGCAAGCTCAATTCCGACCTCGAGAAGCTGCGCGCCTACTACGTCAACCGCGGCTACCTCGAGTTCGGCATCGAATCGACGCAGGTCACGATCTCGCCCGACAAGCAGACGATCTCGATCGCCATTTCGGTGCGCGAGGGGCAGCCCTATACCGTGACCTCGGTGCGCCTGCAGGGCGACTACCTGGGCAAGGAAGACGAGTTCCGCGCCTTCGTGCTGCAACGCCCGGGCCAGCCCTACCGCGGCGACGCGGTGGCCGAGACGACGCGCCGCTTCCAGGACCTGTTCGGCCTGTACGGCTACGCCTTCGCGCGCATCGAGGCGCGGCCGGAAATCGACCGCGCGACCGGCCAGGTGGCCCTGGTCTTCGCCGCCTCGCCGCAGCGCCGTGTCTACGTGCGTCGCATCGACGTCGCGGGCAACACGCGCACGCGCGACGAGGTCGTGCGGCGCGAATTCCGCCAGCTTGAATCGGCCTGGTACGACGGCGGACTGATCAAGCTGTCCAAGGAGCGTGTCGATCGCCTGGGCTACTTCAAGGACGTCGAGGTCCAGACCTCCGAGGTGCCGGGCTCGCCCGACCAGGTCGACCTGATCGTCAACGTCACCGAGAAACCCACCGGCAACCTGCTCATCGGCGCGGGCTATTCCAATGCCGAGAAGTTCACCTTCACGGCGTCGATCAAGCAGGACAACGCCTTCGGCTCGGGCAACTACCTCGGCATCGAGGTCAACACCAGCAAATACAACCGCGCGCTGGTGCTCAGCACCGTCGATCCCTACTGGACGGTCGACGGCATCTCGCGTGCCATCGATGTCTTCTACCGCACCAGCCGCCCCTTCAACAGCCTGGGCGAGTCCTACGACCTGAAGACTCCGGGTGCGTCGGTGCGCTTCGGCATCCCGTTCTCGGAATACGACACCGTGTTCCTGGGCCTGGGCGCCGAGCGCACGGAAATCGGCACCTCCACCGGCATCCCGCTGAGCTACCTCAACTACCGCACGCTCTATGGCGACAAGAGCAACTCCTTCCCGGTCACGCTGGGCTGGGCGCGCGACGGCCGCGACAGCCTGATCGCGCCCAGTGCCGGACGCTACCAGCGCGTCAACTTCGAGTGGAGCTTCCTCGGCGACGTGCGCTACCTGCGCACCAACCTGCAGTACCAGGAATACTGGCAGTTGCCGTTTCGTCTGACGCTGGGCGTCAATGCCGAGATCGGTATCGGCAAGGGCCTGGGCGGCAAGCCCTATCCCGTGTTCAAGAACTTCTACGGTGGCGGCCTGGGCACGGTGCGCGGTTTCGAGCAGGGCTCGCTGGGTGTGGTGGACCCCACCGGCGCCTACATCGGCGGCGCCAGGCGCCTGAACCTCAACAGCGAACTGTACTTTCCCGTGCCGGGCACCGGCAACGACCGCACCCTGCGCATCTTCGCCTTTGTCGACACCGGCAACGTGTGGCGCGAAGACGAGAAGGTCAGCGCCGACTCGCTGCGCGCGTCGGCGGGCCTGGGCCTGTCGTGGATCTCGCCGGTGGGCCCGCTGAAAATGAGCTGGGGCTACCCGATTCGTGTGCAGCGCAACGATAGAATTCAACGCTTCCAATTCCAGATCGGGACTGCCTTTTGATGAAGACCCTTGCCATTCAGGCGCTTGCCATTGCGGCGCTGTCCGTGGCCGCAGCGGCCCCCGTGGCCGCGCAGGAGCTCAAGATCGGCTATGTCAACAGCGAGCGCGTGCTGCGCGAGGCGGCACCGGCCAAGGCTGCGCAGAGCAAGCTCGAGGCCGAGTTCGGTCGCCGCGAGCGCGAGCTCAACGACGTGACCGCCCGCCTGAAGGCGGCCGCCGACAGGCTGCAGAAGGACGAGCCGACCTTGTCCGAAGGCGAAAAGAGCCGTCGCCAGCGCGAACTCGTCGAGCAGGACCGCGACCTGCAGCGCAAGCGCCGCGAGTTCCAGGAAGACCTCAACCAGCGCCGCAACGAGGAGCTGGCAGCCGTCGTCGAACGCGCCAACCGCGCCATCAAGCAGATCTTCGACAGCGAAAAATACGACCTGATCCTGCAGGAGGTCGTGTTCGCCGGCCCGCGCATCGACATCACCGACAAGGTGATCAGGGCCCTCAATGGCCCGCCCGCTGCCGGCAAGTGACGGCGCGCGGCAGCACACTCGTCGGGCCGGCAGACAGTGCACGCCCGTGTCGGTGATCTCGCCGTTCTGCTCGGCGGCGAACTGATCGGCGATGCGGCCATCGAAGTCAGCCGCATCGGCCCGCTGGACAGCGCCGACGGCGCCACCATCGCCTTCCTGGCCCACCCCCGCTACCTTGCCCAGTTGACGGCCTCGCAGGCCGGCTGCGTCATCGTCGGCCCGGCGATGCGCGAC
>JACZKT010000448.1 GCA_014859905.1 Rubrivivax sp. | reverse complement strand
GCGCTGCTGCGCTGCGAGCGCCAGTTCTGCGAGGCGGCGCCGGTGTTGCGCAGCTTGTTCTTCGGCGGGGACCGCTGCGGCCACGGCCACCACGCCCGGCGTTGCGGCGGCAGCGTCGGCGCTGGCTGGTGCGGGCGGCGGGTCGCTCTTTTCCGGCACCCAGCGCACGTGCGACAGCCCCAGCCCGCGCAGGGTGGCAATCTGCTCCGGCGACGAGATGCGAAAGCTGGACAGCGGAAACGGATGCGACAGCCATCCCCCGTCGAGATGGATGTACATGCCGACACTGAGTTCGTCGACGGCGACGGTGCAGGACATGCGACTCCCCAAGGTCTTGCAGGCGGCAGCCCTCGCCGCCCGACTCACCTGTTTTCGGTCGCTACGGGCGCAGACTTGAGCGGGGACGGCGCCGGGCGCGACGACAAGGTCGTTCCCGGCCAGCGTCATGCGGTATGGTCGAATCGCGTATGTGTCGGGCGCCGGCACGCAAGCGCAGGCACCCCGGCACGGCGAACATCGAATGCCTTGCCCGACCACACATTTGGAGATCCAGACATGCGCACCCAGGTCGCAATCGTCGGCGCCGGCCCCGCCGGCCTCTTGCTCGGGGCACTCCTGCACCGCGCCGGCATCGACAACGTCGTGCTCGAACAGCGCAGCGCCGACTATGTGCTCGGCCGCATCCGCGCCGGCGTGCTGGAGCAGGTGGCGGTGGACCTGCTGCGCGAGGCCGGCGTGGCCGCCAGGCTCGACGCTCAAGGCCTGCCGCACGCGGGCTTCGAGATGGCCTTCGGTGAACGCCGGCTGCGCATCGACCTGCGCGCGCTGACCGGCAAGCAGGTCGTGGTCTACGGCCAGACGGAAGTCACGCGCGACCTCATGGAACACCGCCGACAGAGCGGCCGGCCCACGGTGTACGAGGCCGAGAACGTGCACCCGCACGGCTTCGACGGCGAGCAGCCGCATCTCAGCTACCGCCACGGCGGCGCGGAACAGCGCCTGCAGGCCGACTTCGTCATCGGCTGCGACGGCTTCCATGGCGTGTGCCGCACCGCAGTGCCGGCCGGCGCGCTGACGACGTTCGAGAAGGTCTACCCCTTCGGCTGGCTGGGCCTGCTGGCCGACACCCCGCCGGTGAATGAAGAGCTGATCTACGGCCACACCGAGCGCGGCTTCACGCTGGCCAGCATGCGCAGCCACGAGCGCAGCCGCTACTACCTGCAGTGCTCGCTGGACGACCGGGTGGAGCAGTGGTCGGACGATGCCTTCTGGGCCGAGCTGCGCCGCCGCCTGCCGGCCGACGCCGCCGCGCGGCTGGTCACCGGGCCGTCGATCGAGAAGAGCATCGCGCCGCTGCGCAGCTTCGTCGCCGAGCCGATGCGCTTCGGCCGCCTGTTCCTGGCCGGCGACGCGGCGCACATCGTTCCGCCCACCGGTGCCAAGGGGTTGAACCTGGCTGCCTCAGACGTCGGGCTGCTGGCGCAGGCGCTGGCCGAGTTCTACGCCGGCAGCCCGGCCGGCATCGACCACTACTCGCAGCGCGCGCTGGCCCGCGTCTGGAAGGCCGAGCGCTTCTCGTGGTGGTTCACCTCGCTGATGCACCAGTTCCCCGACAACGGCGGCTTCGGGCTGCGCATGCAGCAGGCGGAGTTCGACTACCTGTGCGGGTCGGTGGCGGCGCAGACGGTGCTGGCCGAGAACTATGTCGGGCTGCCACTGGGCTGAAGCGGCCGCACGCGCCGGGCCTGGCGCGAGAGGGTGGCCCTCACCCCAACCCTCTCCGACGAGTGGGAGAGGGAGCGATACCGCTTCGACTGACTGGCAAGCTCGCATCAGCGCCGCCGCAGTTCCAGCCACAGCAGGTACAGGCCGCTGGCCACCACCACCAGCGCGCCGGCCACGACGAAGGCGTCGGGCACCTGGGCGAAGACCAGCCAGCCCCACAGCGTCATGTACAGGATCTGCTGGTAGAGGAAGGGCCCGAGCACGGCCGCCGAACCGTGACGGTGCGCCTGCGCCACCGCCAGGTGGCCGACGCCGCCCATCAGCCCGCACAGCAGGATCACCGCCCAGGTGAACAGGCTCGCCGGCTCCTGCCACTGCAGCAAGGCAAAGGGCGCCAGCACGACGGCGGCGCCGATGGCCGAGACGAGCTGCATCGACTCGGCCGACTCGGTGGCTGCCATGCGCCGCGTGAGCAGGTTGAAGGCGGCATAGAGCACGGCATTGGCCAGCGCCAGCAGCAGCGCCGGATGGAAGGCCTGCGAGCCGGGACGGATGACCAGCAGCACGCCCGCGAAGCCGACCACGATGGCGGCCCAGCGCCGCCAGTCCAGCCGTTCGCCCAGCCACCAGGCCGACAGCAGCGCGATCAGGATCGGCACCGAGAACTGGATCGCCCCCGTCTCGGCCAGCTGCAGGTACTGCAGCGCGAAGAAGTTGAGCGCCGTCATGCTGGCCAGCATGGCCGCGCGCAGCGCCTGCAGCCGCGGGCTGTGCATGCGCACCAGCGCACGGCCATGCCGAGGCGCCAGCAGCAGCACCATCAGCAGCACATGGGTGGCAAAGCGCAGCCACACCACCTGCACCACCGGCAGGTCCTGCACCAGCCACTTGGCACTGGCGTCCAGGATCGAAAAGCACAGCGTCGCGACCGTGACCAGGCCGATGCCGATGCGCCGGTGGTGCGCGTCGTCGGCCTTCAGCAACGGGGCGTGGCAAGGATGTTCACTGCCGCATCGTAACGGCGCGGCCATGCCGCATCACTGCACGGTCGCCCTGCATCCTGGCAGCGCTGCGGGCCGGTCTAGACTGCGCGCATTGCCAACCCTGGAGACCGCCGTGATCCTGGAAATCGCCGAGATCCGCATCGCCCCCGGCCAGCAGGCCGCTTTCGAAGCCGCCCTCCAGCACGGCATCGCCACCGTGATCAGCCGCGCGCAGGGCTTCACGGGCGCCAAGGTCAACCGCGGCATCGAAAGCCCCGAGCGCTACATCCTGCAGGTCTTCTGGGACACGCTGGAAGACCACACCGTGCACTTCCGCGGCGGAGCGCTGTTCGCCGAGTGGCGCGCCATCGTCGGCCCATTCTTCGCCGCGCCGCCGGTGGTGGAGCACTTCACGCTGGTGAGCAAACCGTGAGACGTGAGCAGACACTGGCGCTGGCCGCGCAGCATTTCGACAGCGGCGCCTTCGCGGCCGACCTGGCGCGCCGCGTCGCCATCCGCACCGAAAGCCAGGACGCCGCCTCGGGCCCCGCCCTGCAGGCCTACCTGGCCGAAGAGATCGGACCCTCGCTCGCCGCCCTGGGCTTCACGTTCAGGATCCACCCCAACCCGCAACCGCCCTACGGACCGCTGCTGATCGCCACCCGCCACGAAGGCGGCGCGCTGCCCACGGTGCTGATGTACGGCCACGGCGACGTCATCCGCGGCCAGGACGCCTCTTGGACGCGCGGCCAGGGCCCGTGGCAACTGGCCGCCGACGGCGACCGCCTCTACGGCCGCGGCACGGCAGACAACAAGGGCCAGCACAGCATCAACATCGCGGCGCTGGCGCAGGTGCTGGCCGCACGCGAAGGCAAGCTCGGCTTCAACGTGAAGTGGCTCATCGAGACCGGCGAAGAGACCGGCTCGCCCGGCCTGGCCGCCTTCTGCGCCGCGCACCAGGCCGAGCTGGCCGCCGACGTGCTGATCGCCAGCGACGGCCCGCGCCTGCGTGCCGACCGGCCGACTGTGTTCCTGGGTTCGCGCGGCGTCGCCAATTTCGACCTCACGCTCGAGCTGCGCGAAGGCGCCCACCACTCGGGCAACTGGGGCGGCCTGCTGCGCAACCCGGGCACGGTGATGGCGGCGGCGATCGCCGGCCTGGTCG
>JACZKT010000447.1 GCA_014859905.1 Rubrivivax sp. | reverse complement strand
GTGCACCGCGGGCCGGCGCTCGGCCAGCCAGGCCTGCAGGCGCTGCGCCTTGAACGAGCGGGGCGACGAGCGGAAGCCGTGCAGGTAGAGCAGATGCGTCGGAGTCACACGTCCCGCGCCTTCAAGGCGTCGAGCAGCTTGTCGTGGATGCCGCTGAAAGCCCCGCTGCTCATGCACAGCACATGGTCGCCCGGGCGTGCCGCCGCGACGACTGCGGCGGCCAGCGCATCGATCGAGTCGGCGACCACGGCCGCGCTGCCCAGCGGCGCCAGCGCCTCGCGCACGCTCCAGCCGTAGTCGCCCTGCAGGCAGAAGCTGAGGTCGGCCTCCTCCAGCGCCCAGGGCAATTGCGCCTTCATGGTGCCCAGCTTCATGGTGTTGGAGCGCGGCTCGAACACCGCCAGGATGCGCTGGCGCGGCGCGCCGGGCGCGGCCTCGCACTTTTCGACCCACTGCCGCAGTCCGCCCACCGTGACGCGCATGGCGGTGGGGTGGTGGGCGAAGTCGTCGTAGACCCTGACGCCGGCGGCCTCGCCACGCAGCTCCAGCCGCCGGCGCACGTTCTCGAAGCGCCCTAGCGCCGCGGCCGCCGCTTCGGGCGCCACGCCCACGTGGTCGGCTGCACCGATGGCGGCCAGCGCGTTCATCTGGTTGTGTTCGCCGAGCAGGTTCCAGTCGACGCGGCCGACCTTGAGGCTGCCGCGCAGCACGTCGAAGGCCTGCGCCTCGCCGCGCGCGCACAGGCCACCCGGTTCCTCGCGCCTGGTGCCGAAGCGCAGCACCTCGCTCCAGCAGCCGCGCGCAAGAACACGCTGCAGTGCCGCGTCGCGTGCATTCACCACCAGCCGGCCGCTGGACGGCACGGTGCGTACGAGGTGGTGGAACTGGGTCTCGATGGCGGCCAGGTCGGGAAAGATGTCGGCGTGGTCGTGCTCCAGGTTGTTGAGCACCGCGGTGCGCGGCCGGTAGTGCACGAACTTGCTGCGCTTGTCGAACAGCGCGGTGTCGTATTCGTCGGCCTCGATGACGAACGGCGGCCCCAGGCCGCCTGCCGGCGCGGCGTTCGTGTTCCCCAGCCGGGCCGAGACGCCGAAATTCAGCGGCACGCCGCCGACCAGGAAACCCGGCTGCAGCCCGGCCTCGTCGAGGATCCAGGCCAGCATCGCCGTCGTCGTGGTCTTGCCGTGGGTGCCGGCCACCGCCAGCACGTGGCGGCCCTGCAGCACGTTCTCGGCCAGCCACTGCGGGCCGCTGGTAACGCGCGCGCCGGCGTCGAGCACGGCCTCCAGCAGCGGGTTGCCGCGCGTCACGACGTTGCCGATCACGTACACGTCGGGGGCCAGCTTCAACTGGTCGGCGCCATAACCTTCGACGAGCTCGATGCCGAGCCTGCGCAACTGCTCGCTCATCGGCGGGTAGACGTGGGCGTCGCAGCCGGTGACGCGGTGACCGGCCTCGCGCGCCAGCGCCGCCAGCCCACCCATGAAGGTGCCACAGATGCCGAGGATGTGGAGGTGCATGCGGGCATTCTAGGTTTGGCCGAAGGGCCGACCCAAAGACCGACAGGCTCCTAGAATCTCCCGCCTCCACCCCAGCCCAGGCCTGCATGTCGTCCGGTCTCATCCGTATCCGCGGTGCGCGCCAGCACAACCTCAAGAACCTGGACCTGGACATCCGCACCGGCGAGATGACGGTGGTCACCGGGCCCAGCGGCTCGGGCAAGAGCAGCCTGGTCTTCGATACCCTCTACGCCGAAGGCCAGCGTCGTTACGTCGAGACGTTCAGCGCCTACGCGCGGCAGTTCCTCGAGCGGATGGACCGGCCGGCGGTGGACCGCGTCGACGGCGTGCCGCCGGCGATCGCCATCGACCAGACCAACCCGGTGCGCACCAGCCGCAGCACGGTGGGCACGATGACCGAGCTCAACGACCACCTGAAGCTGCTGTTCGCGCGCGCGGCGCAATTGTTCGACCAGAGCACCGCCTTGCCGGTAAGGCACGACACGCCGGAGACGATCTACGCCGACCTGCGGGAACGTGCGGCCGCCACGGGTGACCCGAGGCTGGTGTTCACGTTCCCGGTCGAGCTGCCCGCCGACACCAGCGCCGAGCAGCAGGAGCAATGGCTGTCGGCCAGCGGTTTCACGCGCGTGCAGGCCGAACGCGTCGAGGGCTCGCGCAAGATCCTGGCGGTGGTGGCCGACCGCCTGCGCCTGGGCAGCGCCGAGAAGGTGCGCGTGATGGAGGCCATCGAACTCGCGCTCAAACGCGGCAGCGGGCGGCTGAACGTGTATTCACTCCCTCTCCCGCTGGCGGGAGAGGGAGAGGAGATATGGCGCTACTCCACCGGCCTGCACTGCCCGGAAAGCGACCGCCGCTACGCCGACCCGCAGCCGGCGCTGTTCAGCTTCAACTCGGCCTACGGCGCCTGCGACACCTGCCGCGGCTTCGGGCGCGTCATCGGCGTCGACCTCGGCCTGGTCATCCCCGACCAGCGCAAGACGCTGCGCAACGGCGCCATCAAGCCGATGCAGACGCCGGCCTGGGCCGACTGCCAGAGCGACCTGCTCAAGTACGCCGGCGAGGCCGGCATCCCGCGCGACACGCCCTGGCTGCACCTGACGCCGGCGCAGCGCGACTGGGTCATCGAGGGTTCGCCGCACTGGAGCGGCAACTGGAACAAGCAGTGGTACGGCGTGCGCCGCTTCTTCGAATACCTGGAGAGCAAGGCCTACAAGATGCACATCCGCGTGCTCTTGTCCAAGTACCGCAGCTACACGCCGTGCCCGGTCTGCGGCGGCGCGCGGCTCAAGCTCGAGGCGCTGTTGTGGCGCCTGGGATCGAAAGCCGACGCCGACGCCGTTCAGCCACAGGCGCTGCGCTACATGCCGGTCGGCGTGCCCTGGCGCCGCGAGCAGCTGGAAGCGCTGCCGGGGCTCAGCCTGCATGACCTGATGCAGCTGTCGATCGAGCGCCTGCGGCGTTTCTTCGCCACGCTGAGCTTACCGTCGACGATGCTCGACGACGCGCTCAAGCTGCTGCAGGGCGAAGTGCGCACGCGGTTGAAGTACCTGTGCGACGTCGGCCTGGGCTACCTCACGCTCGACCGCCAGAGCCGCACGCTGTCGGGCGGCGAAGTGCAGCGCATCAACCTCACCACGGCGCTGGGCACCTCGCTCGTCAACACGCTGTTCGTGCTCGACGAGCCCAGCATCGGCCTGCACCCGCGCGACATGAACCGCATCGTGCAGGCCATGCACCGGCTGCGCGACGCCGGCAACACGCTGGTGGTGGTCGAACACGACCCGGCGGTGATGCTGGCCGCCGACAGGCTCATCGACATGGGCCCCGGCCCCGGCGAACGCGGCGGGCGCATCGTCTTCGACGGCACGCCCGAAGGCGCGCGCCAGGCCGACACGTTGACCGGTGCCTACCTCGGCGGACGCAAGCAGGTGTCGTCGGGTTTTCGCCGCCTCGTCGACGAGGCCACGCCCAAGCTCTTGCTCGAAGGCGCGCGCGACCACAACCTGCGCGGCATCGACGTCGCCATCCCGCTGCAGCGGCTGGTGTGCGTCACCGGCGTCAGCGGCTCGGGCAAGAGCACGCTGATCCAGGACGTGCTCTACCCGGCGCTGGCGCGCCATTTCGGCAAGGCCACCGAGACACCCGGCGCCCACGACCGGCTGCTCGGCGCCGACTTCCTGGCCGACGCGGTGTTCGTCGACCAGTCGCCGATCGGCAAGACCGCGCGCAGCAACCCGGCCAGCTACGTCGGCGCCTTCGACGAAATGCGCAAGCTCTTCGCCGACCTGTCGCTGGCGCGCGAACGCAGCTACACCGCGGGCACCTTCAGCTTCAACGCCGGCGATGGCCGCTGCCCGACCTGCGGCGGCTCGGGCTTCGAACACGTGGAGATGCAGTTCCTGAGCGACGTCTACCTGCGCTGCCCCGACTGCGACGGCCGCCGTTACCGGCCCGAGATCCTGGACGTGAAGATCGTTCGCGGGCCGATGCAGCTGTCCATCGCCGACGTGCTCGACCTCACCGTGGCCGAGGCCGCGCACTGGTTCCAGAACGACCGCGAGGTGGTGGCACGGCTGCAGCCGATCATCGACGTCGGCCTGGACTACGTGCGCCTGGGCCAGCCGGTGCCGACGCTGTCGGGCGGCGAGGCGCAGCGTCTGAAACTGGCCGGCTTCCTGGCCGAGGCCGCGGCCAGCCCGCGCCAGGCGGTGGCCAGACGCGGCACGCTGTTCCTGTTCGACGAACCGACCACCGGGCTGCACTTCGACGACATCGCCAAGCTGATGCGCGCGCTGCGCAAGCTGCAGGGCGCCGGGCACTCGCTGCTCGTCATCGAGCACAACCTCGACGTCATCCGCGCCGCCGACTGGATCATCGACCTCGGGCCGGAAGGCGGCGAGGGCGGCGGCGAACTGGTCTGCACCGGCACGCCCGACGACATCAAGGCGCACGCCACGTCGCACACCGGCGCGGCGCTGCGCGAATACGACGGCGTGCTGGGAATGGGGGTGCCGGGGGGCAGCCCTCACCCCAACCCTCTCCCGCACGCGGGAGAGGGGGCAACAGCCCGCGAGCCGGCGGGGCGTTACCTGGCTGCAGCCCTGGAAAGATCGGGCTCCCTCTCCCGCTTGCGGGAGAGGGCGGGGGGTGAGGGCAGCGAGGTCATCTCCATCGTCAATGCCCGCGAGCACAACCTGAAGAGCCTGAGCGTGGACATCCCGCGCGGCAAGTTCAACGTCGTCACCGGCGTCAGCGGCTCGGGCAAGAGCACGCTGGCCTTCGACATCCTGTTCAACGAAGGGCAGCGGCGCTACCTGGAGAGCCTGAACGCCTACGCACGCAGCATCGTGCAGCCGGCGGGGCGGCCCGAGGTCGACGCGGTGTACGGCATCCCGCCCACGGTGGCCATCGAACAGCGCCTGAGCCGCGGCGGGCGCAAGAGCACGGTGGCCACCACCACCGAGGTCTGGCACTTCCTGCGCCTGCTGTGGGTCAAGCTCGGGCTGCAGCACTGCGTGCACGACGGCGCGCCGGTGAAGGCGCAGAGCGCCGAGAGCATCGCCGCGCAGCTGCTGCGCGACGTCACCCGCGGCGGACACATGGGCCGGCACGTGGGCCTGCTGGCGCCGCTGGTCGTCAACCGCAAGGGTGTCTACACCGACCTCGCCAAATGGGCGCGGGCGCGCGGCCACACGCACCTGCGCGTGGACGGCGAATTCCTGCCGCTGAGTCCCTTCCCGCGCATCGACCGCTTCAAGGAGCACACGCTGGAGCTGCCGGTGGGCGACATCGTGATCACGCCCGCGAACGAGGCCGAACTGCGCGCGCTGCTGAGCCGGACCCTCGACCTCGGCAAGGGCGTGCTGCATCTGCTGCACCCGCTCGATGGGCTGGCCGCGGCGATGTCGCACTTCGGCACCGGCAAGGGCATCGGCGAGATCCAGGTCTTCAGCACCAAGCGCGCCTGCCCGGTGTGCGGCACCAGCTACCCCGAGCTCGACCCGCGCATGTTCAGCTACAACAGCAAACACGGCTGGTGCACCGGCTGCGTCGGCACCGGGCTCAGGCTGACGCGCGAGCAACGGCGCGCCTACGACGATTCGGTGCGCGACGACGACAACAAGGGCCGCGAGCAGAGCTTTCCGGCCGACGAGCCCGAAGTCGAAGGCGTCGTCGACGAACCTTGTGCCGACTGCGGCGGCGCGCGGCTGAATGCCAACGCGCGCGGCGTGACCTTCGCCGAACAGGCCATCAGCGACATCGCGCGGCTGTCGGTGCACGAGACCCGGGCCTGGATCGACACCCTGCAGCTCGCCGGCCGCGACGCCGAGATCGCGCGCGACGTGGTGTCGGAGATCAAGAGCCGGCTCGAATTCCTGGCCGACGTCGGCCTCGGTTACCTGACGCTGGACCGCGCCGCGCCGACCCTGTCCGGCGGCGAGGCGCAGCGCATCCGGCTGGCGGCACAACTGGGCAGCAACCTGCAGGGCGTGTGCTACGTGCTCGACGAGCCCACCATCGGCCTGCACCCGCGCGACAACGGCATCCTGCTCGGCGCGCTGGCCAAGCTGGGTGACAAGGGCAACACGCTGGTCGTCGTGGAGCACGACGAGGACACCATCCGCCGTGCCGACCACCTGATCGACATCGGCCCCGGTGCCGGCAAGCGCGGCGGCACGCTGGTGGCGCAGGGCAGCGTGGCGGACCTTTCACGCCAGGCCGCTTCGGTGACCGGGCGCTTCCTGGCGACACCCTTGCAGCACCCGCTGCAGCC
>JACZKT010000446.1 GCA_014859905.1 Rubrivivax sp. | reverse complement strand
TCGACATCCTGGCCGCGAGCGCCCGCGGCGCGCCCAACGTGGCCGCGGTCAGCGTGCTGGCCGCCGAGTTCCAGGGCATCAAGGAATTCGACGACGTGCACGTCGCCATGCACTTGTCTCAGGCCCAGAAGCTGGTCTTCGGTGGCTCGCCGCCGCAGGTGACAGCGATCGCGCTGCAGCTGCAGCGCACGGCACAGATGCCGACGGCACGTGCGCGGCTCGAGGAACTCCTGAAGACCCGGTTCGGTGACCAGCCCCTCGCGGTCCTGGACTACGAGACGCTGAACCCCTTCTACGGCCAGGCGCTGGCCATGTTCGGGGCGATCTTCGGCTTCATCGCCGTGCTCATCGGCTCGATCGTCCTGTTCACGGTCACCAATACGATGAGCATGGCGGTGGTCGAGCGCACGGCGGAGATCGGAACCCTGCGCGCCATCGGCCTGCGGCGCAGCGGCATCCGCGCCATGTTCGTCGGCGAGGGCATCGTGCTCGGCTGTTTCGGCGCCGCCTTCGGCATCGCCGTCGCCTTGGTGCTGGCGTGGCTGATCAACCGGATCGGGCTCACCTGGACGCCGCCGGGCCGCGTCGAGCCCATCGAGCTGGCGCTGCGCGTGGCCGGCGAACACGGCATGATTGTCGCCGGCGCCGTCGCGATCGTGGTCGTCGCGGCCCTGTCTGCCCTGGTCCCCGCGGCGCGTGCGTCGCGCATGAATATCGTCGATGCACTGCGCCATGTATAGCCTCGCACCGCCCTGGAAGTCGACCTTTGCCCTGCTGACCGCAATCTCTGCCCTGTGGTTGGGGGTCGCAGCGCCTGCCCATGCCGCGCCCGATGCGCAAGCCATCCTGGCCGCCAGCGACGCCGTGCGCAACCCCTCGCGGCCGTTCGCCGTGACGGTGACGCTCATCGAATACCGGAATGCGAAGCAGACCGAGAGCAATACGCTGGCGGTGGTTTCGAAGGCCGACGGCGCGAGCGGGCAGTACCGAACCCTGATCCGCATCGTGGCGCCGCAACGCGACGCCAACAAGCTGATGCTGAAGAACGGCAACGACCTCTGGTTCTTCGACCCCGCCAGCCAGGCGAGCATCCGCCTGTCGCCGCAGCAGCGCTTACTCGGGCAGGCGTCGAACGGCGACGTCGTCACCGTCAACCTCGCCAAGGACTACCAGGCCGAACTGCAGGGCGAAGAGGAGCTGTCCGATGGCGAGCGCGTGATGCGCCGTGCCTACAAGCTGGGCCTCGGGGCGGTTTCGCCCGACGTCACCTACCACCGCGTGGAGATGTGGGTCGACACGACCTCGTCGCGGCCCATCAAGGCGCGTTTCTTCGCCGAGAGTGGCCGCCTGCTCAAGACCGCCTTCTACCGAAAATTTCAGCGGCAACTGGGCCGCGAGCGACCGACCGAAGTGGTCATCATCGACGGGCTCGATCCGGCCTGGGTCACGGTGATGCGCTACAGCGACTACGCGTGGCGCGACGCGCCGGACGCATGGTTCCAGCGGGACTACCTCCCGCGCTTCAAACCGGAATGAGCATGCGTCCGAACAAGTTCGTGCTGTGTCTTGCACTTTGTGTTGCTTGGCCGACCCATGCGGCCGATCCCCCGGCTGCGCCGCCCGACGAACTCGATGCCCTCACGCTGGCCGACAAGGCACCGGAGGAACCGAAGCCCTCGGGGCAAGGGTGGCGCTTCTTCGTCGAAGGCGCAGCCGGGCGGAATACGGTGGCCGATGCGAGTTCACGCGTCGACACCCAGCGCGTCTCGCTCGATCTGCGCCTCGACGCCACGCTGGCCTCGGGCCTGCGCGCCGTGCTGTCCAACCGTCTGGATCTGGGCCACAGCAACGGCGAGTCACCGGCTGACGACGTCAATACGCTGCGCGAGGCCTACCTGAGCTGGGCACCGAGCAACCACCAGGTCATCGATCTCGGCCGCGTGAACGTGCGCAACGGCGCGGCGCTGGGTTTCAATCCCACCGACTGGTTCAAGGAAAATGCCCTGCGCTCAGTGGTCTCGCCCGACCCGGCCGTGCTGCGCGAAAACCGCCAGGGCACGGTGGTGCTGCAGGGACAGCAGCTCTGGAGTTCCGGCGCGCTGTCGGCGACGTATTCGCCCAAGCTCGCCACCACGCCGGACCCCGACGCCTTCGCACTCGACGTCGGCGCCAGCAACCCGCGCCACCGCTGGCTGCTGGCCGGAAGTTACAGATTGAGCGAGACGCTGAACCCGCAACTCCTGCTGTATGGCGGCGTCGACACGCCCACCCAGCTGGGATTGAACGTTTCGGCGCTGGCCGGCGATGCGGTCGTCGTGTTTGGCGAATTTTCGGCCGGCAAGGGACGCTCCCTGGTGGCGCAGGCGCTTGACCAGGCGGCGGCCGCGAGCAGCCAGCATCGCGCCGCGATCGGGCTCACGTACACCACGGGGTTCAACCTCAGCCTGACCGCAGAGGCCGAATACAACAGCGCCGCTCCCGACCGAAACCAGTGGGACGCCGTCGACCCGGCCGCCCGCCTGCGTGTGCTGGGCACCGCCGACGCGCTGCAGGACCTGCCGGTGCGCCGCGCCTGGTTCTTCCATGCGACGTGGAAGGACCTGCTGCTGCGCCGGCTCGACCTGTCCGCCTTCCTGCGCCGCGACAGCGAGACAGGCAGCCGCGACCGGTGGATCGAGGCGCGTTACCGTTGGGAGCGCGCCGACCTGTCACTGCAGTGGCAGGGCTTCGCGGGTGACCCGGGATCGGTATACCGGGCCGTTCCTCAAAGGAGGGCCGTCGAACTGGCGCTGCGCTACTACTTCTAGCTGCCGGGAAGACCGTGCAGGCCCTAGAGCAACTGCAAGAGGCGGACGGACGGTTTGGGGCACGCACCCACCTTGGCAGGGCCCCGATCGGCGTGCCGCCGTGCGACTTCCGGCATCTTGTCGGGCTGATTGAGCCAGTCGAGCAATTCCGGGTCGTGGGCGCCGACCTGGGATTCCAGCCTGCGCAGGTCGGCCAGATAGGGAGCGACGGGCCCGTAGTAGTCCGTCTCCGGCCCGATCCGGTCAAACCCGAATTTCAGCCGACTCAGGGATCGGGCCAGGGGGCGTTCCATCGCGGCGTACCAGTAGCGGATGTCGTTGGCCAGGCTGTAGGCGTACATCTGGCGGTACAGGCTGAGCAGGATCTGCGGCGCCTCATGCCGCCGGTCGCCGGCAAAGGCGGCTTCGTTCTGTTCGGCCGTCACGCCAGAGAGGCGGTCACCGCGCCTGCGGCGGTAGTCCTTGCGGACCATCAGGCGGCTGATTTCGGCTGCCTGGTGCGGCGCGGGCAACTCGGCGCGCGGCGCGGTTAGCGAGCATTGCCGCTGCAGAGGAAAGAGCAGGTCGGCGTCGGGCCGGACGAGGCGCACGTAGCCCACCAATTCGTCGCCGGCATCGAAGGCGTGGAAATGGGCCGCACCCTCGTCGTGCTCGTCGGTCTCGATGTCGTCCGGATAGTCGTCCGGCGACAGGAAGTTGCACTCGAGGCAATAGACCTGATAGCGCAACTGAAGAGCCGTCTTCAGCGCGCGACTACTGACGGCGCGCTCTGCATGGATGACCAGTTGGTTCATGCGCTGTACCTATCCAGTGAGCCTGCAGGGGGAAGCTGCGCCTGGGTTCCCACAAACATGCCTAGCCTCGCGGAGGGCTTCGCTTCCATCGCTGAGGTAAGCGCCCAGTCCATTGCGCAAATCTTACGCCTGCGGGCCGGCCCCGGCGAGTACGGTTGCAAAGCGTTTCCAAGGCAGGTGCGCTTCGTCCACCCCGAATGTGACATCATTCTGGGCGCTGCCCTACGCGCACGTAGACAAATCTGTAACAGTTGGCCCCCCCCGATTTCCCAGTTTCGAGCCCCGCCGTAGTCGGGACGAGGTCCTTATGCGACGCGTCTTTGAGCTTGGCTTGGCTTGTGTCCGCGCGACCCACCCGCTGGTGCTGGTGTGGATGCCTGCCGGCCGCCAAGGCAAGCCCCTGAGTCATGTACATTGGCGCCTCGATGCGGGTCATGCGCAAGATGATGCTTGCCTACGGCAGGCGAATGGACCCCGCGCGCATGCATCAGCGATCTCTGCAAGGCGCCATCCGCGTTGCTGCTAGCGCGGCGCGCTGCAGCAAGGCCTATCGCTCGTTGCTTCAGGAGCACGGCCTGGACCCGGCGGCCATCGGCAGCAAGACCGACCTAAGGCGCCTGCCTGTCCTTACCAAGGCCAACACGTTTGAGAGGTTCGATCTCGGTGACTTGGCGCGCCCCGTTTCGACGAAGGAACTGGCCGATGTGCTGACCAGTTCTGGTCGGGGCGGCAAGAGCTTTGGATTCAGGCTGACGGCGCGCAGGCAGCACGAAGCTTCATGGTTCGACATCGACCTTGGCTTGCAGGATGTGTTCAACGTCGATGAACTGCCGACGCTGCTGGTCAACTGTCTGCCGATGGGTGTGGTGTTCCGATCCCGTGCGACAACCGTCGCGAATGTCAGCGTGCGCGAGGACATGGCGTGTTCGATCCTTCGCGACGTCGGCCCCCGGTTTGCGCAAACGCTGCTGTGTACCGATCCCCTGTTCATCAGGCGCGTGCTCGACGAGGCCCGTCGCGCCGGCGTTGACTGGAAGGCGCTCAACACCAGCGTCATCTTGGGCGAGGAGGTTCTGGTCGAGGCCCAGCGAGACTACATCGCCAAACGCATGGGCATCGATGTCGATAGTGAACCGCACCGCATGATCGGCAGTTCCTTCGGTGTTGGTGAACTCGGTTTGAATCTGTTGTTTGAGACACGTGAGACGATCCGGATCCGCCGTGCGATGCGTCGCGACCCATCCTTGGAACAACTGCTGGCCGGACGCGCCTGCGGGGTGTCGATGCCGTCAGTGTTCTGCTACAACCCGCTGCGCTGCCACGTCGAGGTGCTCGACCCGGACGCATCGGGCTATGGCGAACTTTGCATTACCCTTAACGACCCGAACGCGGTCATCCCCTTGCCACGATACAGCACCGGCGACTACGGCCGACTGGTCGATCGCGCAGCTGTTGCCGACGCGGTTGCGTTGGCCGGCGGTGCGCGACCTTGGCTGCCGGTGGTCTTGGTTTGCGGTCGCATCGCCGACCGACCAATGGGGCTTCCCACGGTCGAGGAGATCAAGGACCTCCTTTATGCCGACCATGATCTGGCGGACGGACTGAGCGGCGCCTTCCGCATCGGCCATGACCGCGCCACGGGTATCTCTCTGGCCGTACAGGCCGCAACTGAAGCGTTTGCAGCCGACGACACCTTTGTCCGACGGGTCCGAGCTCAGGTCAATCCTGACCGGAGGCCGTCCATACGCATTGACGTCCTTGCCCCGGGAGACTTCCCATATCGACCCATGCTGGACTTCGAGCGGAAGTTTCGTTATCTGGCAGTGTGAGTCAGATTCTGCGTCATGTTGGCATAGCGTGCGGCCCATCGACGCTGTCTTCTAGCGCGCAGTGCGTTCACGCTATCGAGTGCGATGAAGCTCTATGTACCGATGCACTCACAGAAACGAATCGGACCGCGGGGCCTGCGCCCCGCGGTCCGATGAGGTCTTATTATCCGAACTCAGATCCTGTTCCGCCGGCGTGCGGCCACGCCTGCGCCTACCAGCGCCAGCGCTGCGAGAGCCAACGATCCGGGCTCAGGCACGGCGTTGCCCACGACTTCCCCGGTATTGTTGCGAATGTTCCACTGCTCCGCAGGTGTGGTGCCACGAGCTACAACGTTGAAGCTGTTGGAGAAATAGAGATCATGCTTATTCCCTAGGGTATCTTGCATGGTATCCAAAGCGAACCAACCGACGCCTGCACCTCCCGCCGCCGTGTCAATGTCCAGGAACCCGGAACTGGAACCAGAACCCGAGGATCCCGTGTCCCAAGTCGACTGGAACGTTGCGTGCGGAGTCGAACCATCCACGATCACTGACTCAGAGAACAGGGCGCTCAACCACAAGGTGCCGCCCGAGATTGTCCCCGCGCCGTTCGAGAAGAGAAAGCTGGTCAGGTCCTTGGTCCCATCCACTCCAGGCCCGCCGGAAGAGAGCGCAGTAAGATCGTTTGAAGCATTCTTGGTGTTGCTCCAGATCTTCAATGCGCCGCCTTGCGATCTGGTTGAAATAATAGCGCTGGCGAAGGATACGTCAACATCCACCAGACCGCTGAAAATGCCCGTGAGTAGATAGGTATCGAAGATGGAGCTATAGAGAACCTGGCTGGTCACCACGTTCGTGATGGAATTGATACGAAAAATCCCTTGCGTATCTGTAAAAGCGCCACCGTAACCAACGCCGGCGCCCGGTGTGGACCCTGCAACCTGACCCGCCGCCGTATCGCAAGCGAGGGCGCCCGAGCATGTTCCACTGTAGCCCACCGTCCCCGAGTCGTAATAGTCGAGGGATATCGTTATGTCGCCGGTGTTGATGTAGGCGGCAGCTTGGGCGGCACCGACCGCACCCAATGCCAGACCAAGAGCGACGACCGCCGCGCGAACCTTTGATGACTTGAACATTTGGACTCCTTGAGTGGACAGGTGAGGCACCTGCATGACCTGCAAGCACCAAGCATGCCAGGCCCTTAGAAGCGAGCCAAGTTGTTGATTCAGAAGGGAAGCCGTCATTTGTGTCTCGAGCAGTTCAGGAGGACTGTAAAGCCGGCCGACACTTGGGCCGCCTGCGGAGGCGATCCGACTCCAAGCGGTTACGGTTGGCAGTGCTGCATCGCGCAGCATGCGCCGCGACTTGGTTCACGCTTGGGTGCGATGCGAGTACGCCAACATGCCGGCGGACTAGATGCGTTGCCAATGGGCCAGCCAGCCTTTGCGCGGGAGCCTCTCCTCATGGCTGCACCGCATCGGCAGCGGGTCTGGATCAGCAACCAGGCGGGTCGCGCCGCTGCAGCCATTCCAGCAGCGCCGGGTCGTTCGTGCCAACCCGGTCCTCCAGTTCACGCAGGTCGGCCAGATACGGCGCGACCGGGCCGTAATAGTCCGTCTGCGGGCCCACCTGCCGGAAGGCGAAGTTCATGCGTGTCAGCGCGCGCGCCAGCGAGCGCTCCATCGCGGCATACCAGTAGCGGATGCCCTGGTCCACGCTGTAGGTGTACATGCGTCGGTACAGGCTGAGCATGATCTGCGGCGACGGGTCGCGCCGCTCGGGTGTCGCCCCCGAGCCGTCCTCCTTGAGCGTCACACCGGCCAGCAGATCGCCGCTGCGCCGCCGGTAGTCCTGGCGCACCATCAGGCGACTGACCTCTGCCGACTCGGCAGGTCGGGGCAGCGACACGCCCTCCAGCAATTCGGAGCAGTGGCGCTGGAACGGAAAGCTCTGCTCCGCGTCCGGGGGAACCAGCCGCAGGTAGCCGACAAGCTCGCGTTTCAGGTTGAA
This sequence comes from Rubrivivax sp., assembly GCA_014859905.1. GTDB lineage: Bacteria > Pseudomonadota > Gammaproteobacteria > Burkholderiales > Burkholderiaceae_C > Rubrivivax. The sequence goes on along the minus strand of JACZKT010000446.1, from coordinate 430 downwards.
GGAGCAGAAGTGTGCCGATGCCGCATCGCGGTCGTCCCGTTCCTGCCGGTCCGGATAGTCCTCGGGCGACAAGAATCCGCACTCGACGCAATAGACCTGAAACCGCAGCGAGTGCACCTGCTCCATCAGCGGCGCGTCAGCCTCCGGCCGGGCCTGTCTACTGCGGAAGTGAGGCGCAAAGTCCGGCGCATCGATGGGCAGTGGGGTCATGGGATGCCTTGGTGGCGCGCGAGCGGCGGTTCCTTCCCGGTTTTGGCAATCATCGTCCAATCCATGGCTATCTTAAACCCTCACCTGATTAGCGACGATGTTCAGCAAGCTCACGCTATGAGCTACTGACCGTAGAAGATGGGCGCATCCGAACAGGAGGTGCGCCATGCCGATGAACCGAGTTCAGTTCCAGAAGGGTCTGTCGATGCCGGAGTTCCTG
>JACZKT010000445.1 GCA_014859905.1 Rubrivivax sp. | reverse complement strand
GCAGCTGCAACTCGCGCCCGCGGGCGCGGGCCATGTCCTGCAGGCGCCGCACCATCGGCTCCAGTGCCACGCCCGCGGCCGAACCGGGGGGTGTGGCGCCTTCGCGCAGCTGCAGCATCAGCCGCTTCATCTTGTCGAGCGAACTCTGCACCGTCAACAGCATGTCCTGCTGGAATTCGGGGTTGGCGTGCAGACGTTCCGCATTCTTCAGCATCAGCGACAGCTGGGTCACGATGTTCTTGAGGTCGTGCACCACGAAGGCCGACATGCGGTTGAAGGCCTCGAACTTGCGCAGCTCCAGCAGCGCCTCGGTGGCCTGCATCTGCGCCAGGAAGCCGGCGGCCTGCCGGCTGGCCGTCTTGACCAGGTCGCGCGTCTCCCAGTTCATCTGGATCGGTGTGCGCGGGCGCGCCAGCACCACGAAGCCCAGCAACTCGTCGTGCACGCTCAAGGGCACCACCAGCCAGAGGTTCGGTCCCGACCACAGCCAGGCCGGCAGGGCCAGCGAGCCGTAGCGCTTGGGGGCGTTGCGGTATTCGTCGATGTCGATGATCCAGCCCGTGCTGCGCAGGTATGGCGCCAGCGCGCCGTCGGCCGCTTCGGCCTCGGCCACCGCCGGCAGGTTCCAGCGCGCCGTCTGCACATAGGCCGTACCCGCGGTATTGCGCGCCCACAGGCTGCCGCCGGGGCTTTCCAGCATGTCGGCCAGGCCGCGCACCACCAGGCCGCCCACGTCCTCGGTGGCCGTGGGGGAGGAGAGCATGTTGGTGAAGCGCAGCCACTGCTCGCGGTAGTCGTAGCGGTAGCTGAAGAAGTGCTTGCCCACGAACACGCGCAGCCGCGAGCGCAGCGACCCCGACAACAGCAGCAACAGCAACAGCACCAGGGCGCCGCTCAGCAGCGCCAGCTGGAAGGCGCGGCCCCAGTCGCCGCCGAAGGCCCGCACTGCATAGCCCAGGCCGGCGACGAACAGCAGGTAGCCGCCCACCAGCAGCAGCGACGCCGAGTAGAACGCCGCCTTGCGCGACACCTGCAGGCGGCCGATCCAGTCGGCCCGGCGGCGCGAGGCCACGAAGATCAGCGGCAGGGCCAGCGCATGCACCACGCCGCGCACATGCCCGGCGTCGGCGTCGAAGCGGCCGAACAGCACCGCCTCCGAGTAGAAGTAGATGTCGAAGACGAAGATGCTGGCCAGGCCCAGGCACACCGGCTTGGCATTCCAGCGCGCGTCTTCGGGCAGGTTGCGGAACAGCTGCTCCACCAGCACCAGCCCCAGCACCGGCAGGCTGAGTGCGCTCAGCAGCCAGTAAGGCATGAGCTGGTTGCGCATGACCCCGCCGGCCAGCAGCGCCAGCAGCACCGCGCCGGCGAGCCACAGCCCCAGTACCGTCAGAAGGAAGGGGTCAGGTCTTGCCTTTTGCCTCCCCTGCGGCGGAGGCAAAAGGCAAGACCTGACCCCCTCTCGTGCTCCGGGCTGCACCAGCGCGCTCAGGAACAGCAGCCACAGCCCGTAGCGCAGCCAGTCCACGGCCATGGCCACGTGGCGAGTGACCACATAGGGCGAGAACTGGTCCGCCAAGCTGGCCCCGGCCCAGACCACGCTGGCCACCACGGCGCCCACGAAGGCCGCGGCGGCCAGACGGTTGTCGCCGCCGAACTTCGGGTCGCGCAGCAGCAAGGCGGCGAACACCGCGTGCACGACGGTGGCCGCGGCGAAGCCGAAGATGGCGATGCTGGCAGTGTCGGGGGTCAAGAGAAGGAAGGGGTCAGGTCTTGCCTTTGGGGGGACCACATTCTCACGAATGCGAACGCTCGACCGCTTAACGCCACGTTAGACCGCGCAAACACGCAGTCGGCGCACTCAGCTGCCGCTAGTCCCGCTCTTGAACGGGTTGAGTACGGCGATGCCGAACGGCTTGAAGTCAGCCACATTGCGCGTCACAACAGTCAGGCTGTGCTGTCGAGCAGTTGCCGCGATCATGGCATCTTCAAGCAGAGTGTCAGACTTTCTGTGCGTCAACTTGCCCCACTCACGGAAAGTCTGCGCATCCATGGGCAGCACGTTGTACGAGGCTGAAACCAACTCAAGCCACTGTTCAAGTTCGGCTGCCTTGGCCTCGTCCTGCTCCCGCGTCACCTCAATACCCGCCTGGATCTCTCCTATGGTCACCGCCGAGAGGTACAGCAAAGCATCATCGGTCTCTTGCAACCACGCCAGCACCGCGCCATGCGGGCGAGGTTTGCGAAGCTCAGATACGACGTTCGTGTCGAGCAAGTACATGGCTCAGAGCCCGGTCACGCGACGACGTGTGCTGGCGCCCCGAGCTCGTACTGGTAGCGCTCCCCGGGCAGCCTCGGACAAGAGTAGCTCCTTCAGCGAGGGGCGCGCCGCAGCTTGGAGTCTTCGCCACTCGTCTACCGGCACAAGCACGGCGGCCTCGGCACCACGCTTGGTCACCATCTGCGGCCCCTCCGCCAAGCAACGGTCCAGGAACTCGCTGAACCTGGCTTTCGCGTCCTGAACTGGCCATGTCTGCATGTGGTATCTCTGATATGACTAGTGTTCTGACCAGTTTACCATCTCCGCGGGCGCGGTCGCCAACCCCTCTCGAATTCAGCGGCGAGTCAGGCGCTGGCAGCAGCCGGTCTGGGCGACGGCCAGCGGCCGATGTTTCATGCTCGGGGGCGATGCGCCCGAATCATGAATGATCAGGCGGCTCACTCGTAGCGGGTCCACATGCGCAGGACGCGCACGGTCTTCTCCTTGGGAAAAGTCTCATACACGAGCCGGTCATGGATGTTGATTCTGCGAGAGTACGCACCTGCCAGATCACCGGCCAACTTCTCGAAGGAGGGCGGGTTCTGCAACGGGTCGGCCTTCAGGATATCAAGCAACTCCTCGGCCTTTGGTTTGAGGCCGGCTGCCTTCAACTTCCTGGCATCCTTCAGCGCCTGCTTCGAGAAGACGAGCTCCCAGCTCACCAGTTCAGTTCCTTGGCGCCCTCGGAGACCGGCTCGGCCATCGCCTCACGCATTGACTTCCTCATGCCCGGGATGGAGAGCAGGAACATCGTCTCCTGAATCGCCTGCCAGTCCTCCTCGGAGACAAGCACTGCAGAACTGCGCTTGCCAGCGATGACGATTGGCTGGTGCGACTCCGCTGCCTGATCAATCAGGCGGTAGAGGTTCGCTCTGGCTTCGCTTGCGGTGAGTACGGCCACGGTCTTCTCCCTTCAGTGGGAGTCGAGGGTACGAAAAACCGTACGATGCGTCAAGAGCATGGTAAGCGTCTGGGAGCCTGTCGGGCTTTGGCGCGGACCCGAGCCGAAAGCCCCTGGCCGCCCGATCAGGGGGCACTTCACTCACGAATGCGAACGCGATTCTCATCAATGACCCACAGCTGACCGGTCGTGCGCTCGACGGCAGCTAGTCTGACGCCGGCAAGCGCCAGGTTCAGTACGCTGGCGAACGCCTGATTCGCTGGCCTGAGCACCCAGACACCGCGATGACTGCCAGGGGGATAGCCTCTGATATCTGCAAAGTCCAGATCCAGAGTGACGAGCACTCGATCTTCAGCCTTGCACACAGCAAGAAGATCGGGGTCGGGCGCTCCTGCAAGACCTTCGGACAAAGCTGTCTCGACATCGTGCCCAAGATCACGCAGCGCAGGCTCGACCCTTCGAGGAATGTTCTCATCGAGCTTGAAGCGAAGCGTCATGAGACGCTGCTACGCCGGTACTGGGACAATTCGTTCGCGAGCCAGGTCGGCCGCATAGCCAATGGCTGCAGGGATGTGCTCTGCCTTCAGGGACGGGTACTCGTCCAGGATGGTTGCCGTGGTCTCGCCCGCGGCCAGGTTGTCCAGCACGACAGACACCGGTATCCGAGTGCCGCGAAAGCACACCGCCCCGTGCATGACCTGAGGGTCGGCTGTGATGTATGGCTTCCAGTCCATGGCAAGCTCCATTGTTGGTGACCGCAGTTTCATCTTACCTGCGTGGTCTGCAGGCCTCGGCGGGAGGGCGGAGCGACCCTCGGGACTGCATTCCCTACCGGGCCCCCTTGCCCGTCAGCACCACGTGCACCGTCTCGACCAGGATTTTCAGGTCCAGCAGCAGCGAGTGGTTCTTGACGTAGAAGAGGTCGTACTGCAGCTTTTCCTGCGAGTCTTCCACCGTCGAACCGTACTGGTAGCGCACCTGCGCCCAGCCGGTGACGCCGGGCTTCACGCTGTGCCGCACGGCGTAGAACGGGATCTCCTGCGTCAGCCGCCCCACGAAGTAGGGCCGCTCGGGCCGCGGCCCCACCAGGCTCATGTCGCCCTTGACCACGCTGAAGAGCTGCGGCAGTTCGTCGATGCGTGACACCCGCATGAGGCGGCCCAGGCGCGTCACGCGGCTGTCGCCCGTGGTGGCCCAGCGCGGCTTGCCGTCTTCCTCGGCATCCTGCCGCATGCTGCGGAACTTGACCACCTGGAACGGCTTGTTGTCCAGGCCCACGCGCTCCTGCCTGTAGAGCACCGGGCCGCGGCTGTCGAGCTTGATGCCCAGCGCCGCCAGCAGCATCAAAGGCGAAGCCACGACGATCAGCCCGCCTGCGCAGACGATGTCGAACGCGCGCTTGACCACCGTGCGCCCAACGCCCTGGTTGAAACCGTCGCCAAAGATCAGCCAGCCCGCGTTGAGGTAGTCGACGCGGATCTGGCCCAGGCGCCTTTCGAAGTGCGCATTGATGTCGCAGACCTTCATGCCCTGCAGCTTGCAGTCCAGCAGCTCGCGCAGCGGCATGCTGCCGGCGCGGCGTTCGGTGAGCGCGACCACGATCTCGTCGACGCGGTGCTCGTGCGCGGTGTCGATCAGCGAGCGGCCCACGGGCAGCAGTTCCTCGAGCGGCACCGCCGGGCGCTTTTCATTGGGGCCGGGGTAGTAGCCCACGATCTCGACGTCGGGGTCGGCGCTGCCCAGCGTGCGGCCCACGACCCGGGCCGCCTCGCCCGAGCCGAAGATCAGCGTGCGCGAACGCCCACGCGCAGGGCTGGCCTTGGCGAGCATCACGTAGGCCCGCCGCAGCACCACTGCGGAGACGGCGAACATGGCCGCCGCGAGCAGGTCGGCGCGCCGGCCGAATTCGGCGGGGAGGTGGGAGAAGATCGCATAGGTGAGCGCCAGGGACAGCAGCAGCGCCAGCGCGGTGCGCACGAACACCACCCGCCGCGGGCGGTGCTGGTGCTGGCCTGGCTCGTAGAAGCCGCTGGCCGCGTTGATGAAGAAGACGCCAGCGGCCAGCGAAGCGCCGTGGGTGCCGGCCAACGGGGCCCAGCGGTCCAGCGAACCGGCCTGCAGCAGCAGCGCGGCGCACGCAGCCGCCATCACCATGCCGGCATCGAACAGCGCGATAAGCACGCCGCTGCCTGGCCGTTGGTGGTGGGTGACCCGCTCCATTCCTGCTCCGGTTTGTGTGGTGGCTGGCATCCTGGCTCGCGGCCAGGGGTCACGCAGCCGTCAGGGTATGCACTATGCCCGACGATGGTGTCGATTTTCTTGACAATTTGCCCTTGAACCGACTGTAAGGACCTGTATTCGCGCCTCGCAACCCCTGGGTCGGGGGGGTGGCGTGACATAAGTCCGTCAGCTGTCGGCAGGGACCAAGCCGCCGGGCTTCCACCGGCATCGCAGTGGGGCCTGCGTACGCACCAAGACAGAATGCGGACAGGCGCTCCAGCCTAGCCTACAGCCTGCCCTGGCATTTGAGTGCAAACCCGCGCCAGCGTTGACAAAATCAGGCAAATCGCAGGTTCGACCGCAGTGCTCGCGGTTAGCATCGCACGCATGCAAGAACCTTCGGTGAGGATCCGACGGAATGGCGAGCCTTGATGCGATGCCGGACGGCCGCTCCAAGAGTCTGCAGCACCCGGTTGTGCTGCAGGGCGTCTCTAAGACGTACCGGCTCGACGCGGTCGACGTGCCGGCCTTGGTGGACATCAACCTCGTCATCCTGCCGAACCGGTTCACCGTCCTCTCGGGGCCTTCCGGCAGCGGCAAGACGACCCTGCTCAACCTCATCGGCTGCATCGACCTGCCCGACCAGGGCACCATCATGGTCGGCGGCAAGCCCGTGCAGACGATGAGCGATGATGCGCTGTCGGATTTCCGCGCCCGACAACTCGGGTTTGTATTCCAGAATTTCAATCTGTTACCCGTGCTGACGGCTTTTGAGAACGTGGAGTATCCGTTGGTCCTCGCAGGCATGGCGCCGGACAAGCGGCGCAGGCGGGTCGACAAGCTCCTGGACGCTGTAGGCCTGGCGACCCACGCGCGCAAGCGGCCTGGCCAGCTTTCAGGGGGTCAACGCCAACGGGTCGCGATCGCGCGGGCACTGGCGCGCCGGCCGCAACTCGTGCTGGCCGACGAACCCACCGCCAACCTCGACAGCAGGACGGGCGCCGAAATCATCGAATTGATGCGCAGCATGCAGCAGCAGCAACGCGTCTCGTTCATCTTCTCCTCGCACGACCCCAAGGTGCTCGAGGCCGCCGACGACGCGGTGCACATCCAGGATGGGCGCATCACGGCGGTAGAGCGACGCCTGGCCATGGCCGAGGCGCAAACGTGAAGTCGCTGTCACTGGCGTGGCGCAACTTGCTGCGCAACCGCCGCCGTTCGCTGATGACGCTGATCGCGATGGTGCTCGGCCTGGTGACCGTGCTGCTGTTCGGCGGCTACATCAAGGACCTCAACTACGGCCTGCAGACCGACTTCGTGCAGCTCAGCGGCCACCTGCAGGTCCAGCACCGGGACTACTTTCGCGTCGGCAGCGGCAACCCCGCGGCCTACGGCATCGAGCGCTACGAGCGGATCATCGAGACCGTGAAACAGGACCCCGTGCTCGCGCCGATGCTGGCCGTCGTGACGCCGACACTGCAGTTCGGCGGCCTGGCGGGCAATTCCGCCGCCGGCGTCTCGCGCACCGTGTACGTCACCGGCATCGTGGTCGACGACCAGAACCTGATGCGAAAGTGGAACGAGCACCGGTTTCCCACGCTGGCGCAGCACATGTCGCTGTCGGGC
>JACZKT010000444.1 GCA_014859905.1 Rubrivivax sp. | reverse complement strand
GCAATCACTGGGTCATTCTGCCCATGTCGGGCAGGAAGTTGAAGTCTTCTACCGCTGGCATCCCTTGTACGGCCGTCGCGTCAGGCGCCAGTACAGCGAGCAGCGCGCCAACGGCGAGGTCGTCCACGTAGAAGTCGAGTCAGGGGTCGTCATCGTGGTTGCCGCCTGGATGCTCAGCGCCACGATCTGTGGGCACATGGAGCTCGGTGCGCCACGGGTCTGTCTGGATGCGCTCGACGAACTGCACCTGCTGCTCTCGCAGCAAGGACTTCGGCGAAGCTGCGCGGGTATTTGCCACACCCGCGAGGAGCGCCATGAATCAGGTTTCCAGACTGCGCCGACTCTTGACGACATCGGCACCACCACAACCACCGTCTCATCGTCAATTGAGCATGACGTTCGAGTCCCCCGTCCTCCAGGGCATGAACCCGAGCGAACGATCGAACGTGATCGCGCAGCTGGCGATCGTGCTGCTGCAGGCGGCCGGCGTTCAAGCGAGGGAGGCTGACGATGAGCAACTCTGATCTCTTGCCCGCCGCCGTGCTTCGGCGCAAGGCCGTCGTCTATGTCCGCCAGTCCACGCAGACGCAGGTCCAGACCAACCTGGAGAGCCAACGACGCCAGTACGATCTGGTGGAGGAGGCTCGCCGCCGTGGATTCGCCCAGGTGGAGGTCATCGACGACGACCTGGGCCGATCCGCCAGTGGCATGGTGGCGCGACCAGGCTTTGATCGGCTCGTCGCGTGGCTCTGCGCCGGCGAAGTCGGCGCCGTCTTGTGTTTCGACGCCTCAAGGCTTGCCCGCAACGGACGCGACTGGCACCACTTGCTGGAGTTGTGCGGTCTGGTCGAAGCGCGGGTCATCGACCTGGACGGCGTCTACGACCCCTGTCGGCCCAACGATCGGCTGCTGCTGGGTATGAAGGGCAGCATTAGCGAGTTCGAACTCGGTGTGCTCCGGGCGAGGATGTTCGAAGCCGCCCGCGCCAAGGCCCATCGCGGCGAACTGCGCATCAGTGTGCCGATCGGCTACATCTGGCATCGCGAGATCGGACTGGGGTTCGATCCGGACATCCGCCTGCAAGAGACGATCCGGTTGATCTTCGAACGATTCCGCAAGCTCGGCAGCGCGCGCCAGGTGATGCTGTCGCTCGCGGCCGACGAAGTCCACTTCCCGCGTCCCTCGGACGGCAAGAAGATGGTGAGCTTCGAGTGGACGCCGATTCGCTACCGCAACGTGATCTCGGTGCTCAAGAATCCGTTCTATGCCGGAGTCTACGTGTACGGCAAGAGCGAGAAGCGCACGACGCTCGTGGAGGGTCGGCTTCGCAAGAGCTACGGGCATGGCAAGCCGCTTGATCAGTGGGACGTGATGCTCAGGGGCCATCATGAGGCCTACGTCGACTGGGCCGAGTTCGAGCGCAATCAGAAGCAGCTTGCCGTGAATGCCTACGGTAGAGTGGGCGGGGCGAAGTCCGGACGCGGTGGCCGGGCCTTGCTCGCGGGGATGCTGTGCTGTGGAAGATGCGGGCGGCGCCTGGTGGTGGCATACACGGGTCGCGGGGTGCCACGAGCGGTGTACCGGTGTGATCGCCCCAACCTCATGTTGGCGCAGCCGCGGTGCTTCACGTTCGGTGGCCGCCGGCCCGACGAAGCGATCGCCCGGGAGTTGCTGCGCGCGGTCGAGCCCCTGGCGATCGAAGCCGCACTGCAAGCTGAACGGAGGCACATGGAAGTTCAGGCTGACCAGCGACGCATCTCGGAACTCGAACTCCAGCAGGCGCGCTACGAGGCGTCGCTCGCAGAGCGCCGCTACGCGGCTTGCGATCCGGACAACCGGTTGATCGCCGCGCAGCTCGAGAAGAGCTGGGAGAGCGCGTTGCAACGCGTGCTCGCCTGCGAGCAGCGCTTGACCACGGTCGAACAAGCGCAGTCCGTGGAGAAGCCCAACTTGGCAGGCCTGGCCGAGGACCTCTCTGTCGCGTGGAATGCCCCAGGGGTGACGATGCGCACGCGCCAGCAACTGCTGCGCACCCTCGTCAAGGACATCGTTGCCGATGTCGACGACACGACTCGCGAGGTCGTGCTGACAATCCACTGGCGCGGCGGACAGCATTCCCAAGTGAAGGTCATCAAGCCGCGCTCGGGTGAACACGGCTGTCGCACGCCGGAAGACGCATTGGCGGTCATGCGCAGCATGGCTGGCAAGTGGTCCGACGAACACATCGCCGCGACGCTCAACCGCATGGGCTTTCCTACCGGTCAGAGCAAGACATGGACTGCGCGCCGCGTCGGCTCCACGCGTATGGTCAACGACATTCGCGCGTACCGGTCGGCGCACAAGGATGGCGAGTGGCTGACCATGTCGGAGGCTGCCGCCGCGCTCGGCGTCAACAACCACCGCATTCGGCGCCTCATCAAGGCCGGAATCTTGCACGCCGAGCAGGTAGTGCCACGCGCGCCATACCAAATTCGTGCGAGCGATCTGCAGGATCAGCGGGTCGTCGAGGCAGTCTCGCGAACAGATCGCCCGTGTCGCGCCGAGGCTGACAACCAGATGTCAATGTTTTCAAGCACTTAACGAGGTGGGGCACTATGAGCAGGCCATTGCCCAAGGCCGGATCCGGTTCTCGACATGGTTGTTGTCGATCGGCACATCGCCGTCCAGCAGGAATCGCCCCAGTCCCACCCAGTGGTTCAGGCTGTAGTCGATGGCCTTGGCGATAGCGCTGCCGTCGGGTACACGGGTGCGCTCGAGTTGGAGCCACACATGCATTTCCTCCCACAGTGGTTGGGATCGCTCGTGCCGCATCTGCAGTCGCTGCCCGGCGGGCAACGCCTTGGCGTCGGCCTCGATCCTGTACAGCCAGGCGATGCGCTGGATGGCCTGGCCGGCCACCACACTGGCGTTGGCCTTGACGAGTTCGTCGAACTTCCTTCTCGCGTGAGCAAGGCAATACGCGGTGCTGCGCCCGTCCAGCGACAGCGCGGCGTCGTAGCCGCTGTACGCATCGACCACCAGCGTGCCTGCCCAGCCCTTGAGGAACGCGCACGGGTACTGGCCACCGCGCCCGGCGCAGAAGTCGAACACCACGCCCGGCTCGGGTTCGAAGGCACCGCGCGCGTAGGCCCACATGTAGGCCTTCTTCGTCTTGCCCCCGCCGGGGTCGAGCAGCGCGATCGGCGTCTCGTCGGCGTGGACGACGCGCGAGCCCAGAACGTACGCTCGGTGCGCCTCGTACAGCGGCATCAACTGAACCCCCGTCTGCCCGCCCCAGGCGGCCAGGGTCGAGCGCGGCGTGTGAACCCCCGCGCGCGCGTTGATCTGCTCCTGCCGGTAGTACGGAATGTGGTCGACGAAGCGGCTGATGGCCGTGCCTGATCAGCAAGGAAGCTCAGCCGCGCGAACCGCGCGAAGTGCGCACGGTCGGGCCTGACTTGCCGCCCGAGCGAGCCGTCGGAGGATGGATCGCAAATCGAAGCGGCGGTTGAACAGATATTGCACCTGAGCGAGGTATCGGTGCGCGTACTTTCGAAATCCGAAGGCAGGGTACGTGCCGGCCAGGGATGTCTTTATGTTGCCAAGAGCGGTGTTGACGGCCAAGAACGACGGGTGATTGGCGCTTGCCGCGCCGCCGCCGGTGACATGCGGCTCGTGGAGGATGCCCATGCCGCGCACGGCAGTGAAGCAGCCCAGGCCGTCGGACACGAGCGTGGCAGGTGCGGCCAGCGACTTCTCGGCAAACGCCTGGATGGACTCCTTGGTGAACGGTCGCTGCGACAGGCACATCGTGATGGGCTGACCGGACTCGGTGGTCTGAACCGCAGCCACGAAGGGCACCTTGTTCGGCGAGCCGCGGCCGGCCTTGCCGCCCTGGACCTCGCCACCGAGGTACGAGTCGTCGATCTCGACGCGGCCGGTGAGCTGGCGCGACTCCTCGCGCAGGAGCATCACCTGCATGAGCTTGTGCTTGAGCAGCCAGGCCGTGGGATAGGAGACGTCCAGGTGGCGCTTGAGCTCCAAGGCCGAGACGTTGTTCTTGGCCTGCGTCATCAGGTGCATGGCCAGGAACCACGTGGGCAGCGGCAGCTTGCTGGACTCGAAGACCGTGCCGCTGACCAAGCTGCACTGGTAGCGGCAGCCGCTGCACTGGAAGTACAACCGTCCCTGGCGGCGGAACTCGCTGTGCCAGCTGCCTTGGCAGCGCGGGCAAATGAAGCCCTGGGCCCACCGCCAGCCTCGGACCAGGATTTCACACTGCTCCTGCGATCCGTAGTTGTCGAAGAACTCCGGCATCGACAGACCCCGCTGATACTGCACCTTGTTCTGTGCCATGACCAACCTCCTGTTCAGGTTGGCTCATCATCTCCGCCAGGTAGCTCATAGCGTGAGCCAGTGCCTGGGCGGGCTGAATCATCTTGCTGATCAGGATGGCGCAAGCTGCTCCCGCCCAGCAGCAGCACCAGCACCGCCTGCTGCACGAGCCAGTCGTACCAGCGCCGCGGCGCGATGCACGCCGGCAGCCGCGAGCACGTGCGCGCGCAGGCTCGACACAGGAAGCGCAATACCGGCACCGGGTTGAGCGACTCACCGCCGCCCGCACCGCCGCCCGTGCTGCGGTCAGCCTTGCGGTGGTAGCACCCGTGCCGCCACATCCCGCTGCATCGGCAGTGCGGACAGGCCGCCGGGCGGTAGATCTCGGCATCCGTCGCCACCGCGATCAGGTGCTGCACAAGGCTGGTGATCCTAAAAACAGCAGTTACCCAGGCGCTGGGAGCGTCGGCGGCGGGGTTGGCAGCTCGATTTGACCGACGATGCGCTGACAGATGTAGGCCAGCAGAGTCTGCCAGCGGGCGATCTTTGGCAACTGCTCCGCAGCAGCCTTAACGTGCTGGATGGCCGCATGAACATTAGCGATCATCGACTTGATCAAGCCCGCTTCTGCGTGCATCGGCGTGAGATACAGGGTCGTCTGGTTGCTGCTGCTGGTGGCGCGGCCCACGGCCGCCAACAGCAGCGGC
>JACZKT010000443.1 GCA_014859905.1 Rubrivivax sp. | reverse complement strand
CATGCAGCGCATGGCGTCGCGCATCCGCGGTGCCGAATTCCTGTGCCTGGACGGCGCCGGTCACATCGCCAATGTCGAACAGCCGGCCGCCTTCAACGCCGCCGTCGTGTCCTTCCTGCAACGGCACTTCCCGGCCCATTGAGGAGACGGCCCATGCACATTGCCGGCAATGCGCAGCAACTGACGCCGCAGCAGCGTGAACTGATCGCGCTCGCCGCCAGGCTGGGCGGCGAGAAGTTCGCGCCACGCGCCGCCATGCACGACCGCGAGGCGAGCTTCCCGTTCGAGAACTACGAAGACCTGCGCCAGGCCGGCCTGCTGGGCATCTGCGTGCCGCAGTGCCACGGCGGGCTGGGCGCCGACTTTGCGACCTACGTCATGGTGGCCGCCGAGATCGGCCGCCACTGCGGCGCCACCGCGCTGACCTACAACATGCACGTGAGCTCGACGATGTGGGCCGGCTTCATCGCCGACGCGCTGGACATGAGCCCCGGGCAGCGCGCCGACCACGAACACAACCGCGCCATCCACTACGAGCGCATCGTGCACCACGGCAAGGTCTATTCGCAGCCGTTCAGCGAAGGTGGTGCGGCGGCCGCCGGCAAGGCGCCGTGGGGCACGCTGGCGCGGCCGGTGGACGGTGGTTACGAGGTCAGCGGCAAGAAGATCTTCGCCTCGCTCGCCGGCGCCGCCGACTACTACGGCGTGCTGTGCACGCTGGACAAGCCCGGCGCCACGCAGTGCGATTCGCTGTATCTGGCCGTGCCGGCCGACGCGCCCGGCGTGCAGGTGGTGGGCGACTGGGACCCGCTGGGCATGCGCGGCACCGTCAGCCGCACGCTGCTGCTGGACAGCGTGCTGGTGCCGCACACCGCGCGGCTGATGCCCGAAGGGCTGTACTTCCAGGCCGCGGCGCGCTTCCCGCACATGTTCGCCACGCTGTCGCCCACCTACATGGGCATCGCGCAGGCGGCCTACGACTTCACCGTGGCCTACCTGCGCGCCGAAGTCCCGGGCATGCCGCCGGTGAAGCGCCGCATGTACCCCACCAAGCAGGTCGCGGTGGCCGAGATGCGCGTCAAGCTCGAGCAGACGCGCGCGCTCTTCCTGCACAACGCGCGCGACGCCGCGGTCGACCCCGACAAGGACACGCGCATGCGGCTGTACGCCGCGCACTACACGATCATGGAGAACGCCAACGACATCGCGCGGCTGGCCATCCGCACCTGCGGCGGCCAGAGCATGCTCAAGAGCCTGCCGCTGGAGCGGCTGTACCGCGACAGCCGTTGCGGCAGCCTGATGCTGCCGTGGACCGCCGAGCTGTGCATCGACCGGCTCGGGCGCGAGTGCCTCTACGAAGCGGGCGAGCGCGACGAGGCCATCGAGTAGCACCACGCCGAGCGTGCGCCTTGAGTCGCCTCAACGCCGGTTTGCGTGTTGCGGCTTGAATCGTCCGTGGCCAGCCCCACCTTGGCTGCAACCCGGAGGACTCGTTCATGCGTCTCGACAAACTCACCACCGCGTTCCAGCAAGCGCTGGGCGACGCCCAGAGCGCGGCCGTGGCCCGCGACAACCCCTATATCGAGCCGGCGCACCTGTTGGCGGCCATGCTGGCGCAGCCCGACGGCCCCAAGGCCTTGCTCGACCGCGCCGGCGCCAACACCACGGCGCTGGCCACCGCGATGGAAACCGCCATCCGCAACCTGCCGCAGGTGCAGGGCGGCGGCCAGCCGGTGCAGCCGGGGCGCGACCTGTTGCAGTTGCTGCAGGTGGCCGACAAGGAAGCCACCAAGCGCGGCGACCAGTTCATCGCCAACGAGATGTTCCTGCTGGCGCTGGCCGACAGCAAGAGCGACATCGGCGCCGTCGTGCGCGGCCACGGCCTCACGCGCAAGTCCCTGGAAGCGGCGGTGGAGACGGTGCGCGGCGGCCAGAAGGTCGACAGCGCCGAGGCCGAGGGCCAGCGCGAGGCGCTGAAGAAGTACACGCTCGACCTCACCGAACGCGCCCGTCAGGGCAAGCTCGACCCGGTGATCGGCCGCGACGACGAGATCCGCCGCGCCATCCAGGTGCTGCAGCGTCGCAGCAAGAACAACCCGGTGCTGATCGGCGAGCCGGGGGTGGGCAAGACGGCCATCGTCGAAGGCCTGGCGCAGCGCATCATCCATGGCGAGGTGCCCGAGAGCCTGAAGGGCAAGCGCGTGCTGGTGCTCGACATGGCCGGCCTGCTGGCCGGCGCCAAGTACCGCGGTGAATTCGAGGAACGGCTGAAGGCCGTGCTCAAGGAAGTCGCCGCCGACCAGGGCCGCATCATCCTGTTCATCGACGAACTGCACACCATGGTCGGCGCCGGCAAGGCCGAGGGCGCCATCGACGCCGGCAACATGCTCAAGCCGGCGCTGGCTCGCGGCGAGCTGCACTGCATCGGCGCCACCACGCTCAACGAATACCGCAAGTACGTCGAGAAGGACGCCGCGCTGGAGCGCCGCTTCCAGAAGGTGCTCATCGACGAGCCCAGCGTCGAAGACACGGTGGCCATCCTGCGCGGGCTGCAGGAGAAGTACGAGGTGCACCATGGGGTGGAGATCACCGACCCGGCCATCGTCGCCGCGGCCGAACTCAGCCACCGCTACATCACCGACCGCTTCCTGCCCGACAAGGCCATCGACCTCATCGACGAGGCGGCGGCCAAGGTCAAGATCGAGATCGACTCCAAGCCCGAGGCCATGGACAGGCTCGACCGGCGGCTGATCCAGCTCAAGATCGAACGCGAGGCGGTGCGCAAGGAAAAGGACGAAGCGTCGATCAAGCGCATGGGCCTGATCGAGGAAGAGATCGCCAAGCTCGAACGCGAAGCCGCCGACCTGGAAGAGATCTGGAAGGCCGAGAAGGCGCAGGCCCAGGGCTCGGCCAACGTCAAGGAAGAGATCGAACGCATCAAGGGCCAGATCGAGGAATTCAAGCGCAAGGGCGACTTCAACCGTGTCGCCGAGTTGCAGTACGGCAAGCTGCCTGAGCTGGAGAAGACGCTCAGCGCGGCGCAGGCCAAGGAAACCGGCAAGGCCAAGGGCGCCAAGGAGGGCAAGGGCCCGCAGTTGCTGCGCACCATGGTCGGTGCCGAGGAAATCGCCGAGGTCGTTTCGCGCGCCACCGGCATCCCGGTGAGCAAGCTGATGCAGGGCGAGCGCGACAAGCTGCTGCAGATGGAGACCAAGCTGCACGAACGCGTGGTCGGCCAGGACGAGGCCATCACCGCGGTGGCCGACGCCATCCGGCGTTCACGCGCCGGCCTGAGCGACCCCAACCGGCCGCTCGGCAGCTTCCTGTTCCTAGGCCCCACCGGTGTCGGCAAGACCGAGCTGTGCAAGGCGCTGGCCGGCTTCCTGTTCGACAGCGACGACCACATGATCCGCATCGACATGTCCGAGTACATGGAGAAGCACTCGGTGAGCCGCCTCATCGGCGCGCCGCCGGGCTACGTGGGCTACGACGAAGGCGGGGCGCTGACCGAGGCCGTGCGCCGCAAGCCCTACAGCGTGCTGCTGTTCGACGAAGTGGAGAAGGCGCACCCGGACGTCTTCAACGTGCTGCTGCAGGTGCTCGACGACGGCCGCCTGACCGACGGCCAGGGCCGCACCGTGGACTTCAAGAACACCGTCATCGTGATGACCAGCAACCTCGGTTCGCACCTCATCATGCAGATGGCCGGGCAGCCCAGCGAGGACATCCGCGACGCCGTGTGGGCCGAGGTCAAGCAGCACTTCCGCCCCGAGTTCCTGAACCGCATCGACGAGACCGTGGTCTTCCACGCGCTCGACATGAAGCACATCGAGAACATCGCCCGCATCCAGCTCAAGCTGCTCGAACAGCGGCTGGAAAAGCTGGAGATGAAGCTCGAGGTCTCGCCGGCGGCGCTGGCCGAACTGGCCAAGGTGGGCTTCGACCCGGTGTTCGGCGCGCGGCCGCTGAAGCGGGCGATCCAGCAGCGCATCGAGAACCCGGTGAGCAAGCTGATCCTGCAGGGCAAGTTCGGACCCAAGGACGTGATCCCGGTGGACGTGAGCAAGGGCGAGTTCGCGTTCTCGCGCGTCGTGCACTGAGCGTTGGGGTGCGGCGGCGACCGCGAGGGCCCGGCGTGCCGCCCGCGTGCAGGGTGGGCACGCTCCTAGAATCCCATCCCCTGCGCACGCATCGTCCACACTCCACGCCATGAATGCCAAGCCCAACGAAGCCGCTGCCGTGGCACCCGTGGTCGTCGTCGGTGCCGGCCTCGGCGGGCTGGCCACGGCCTTGCTGTTGGCCGACCGCGTGCCGGTGATCGTGCTCGCCAAGCGCCAGCTCGACGAGAGCGCCACCGCGTGGGCGCAGGGCGGCATCGTCGGTGTGCTGGGCTCCGACGACAGCATCGCTTCGCACGTGCACGACACCCAGGACGCCGGCGCCGGGCTGGTGGACGAGCGCGCGGCCCGCTTCATTGCCGAAAACAGCGCGCGCGCCGTGCAGTGGCTGGTGGACGCCGGCGTGCCGTTTTCCGGCGACCCCGCCGGCCCGCTGGGCCTGCACCTGACG
>JACZKT010000442.1 GCA_014859905.1 Rubrivivax sp. | reverse complement strand
CCTCTCCCGCCTGGGCGGGAGAGGGTTGGGGTGAGGGTGGGAAGGGCGCGCACGACCCTCACCCCAACCCTCTCCCACAAGTGGGAGAGGGGGCCATACCCGCGGCTCCCGGCCACAAGCCGGCGCCGCCAAGCGGCGCATAGGTCTCTCCCCACTGGGGAGAGGGAGCAAATCAGGTCGTGACCGAAAGAGTCTCACGCGCTCAGGCCGGGCCGGCCGCCAGGTCGACGACAGGGGCGCCCTCGTCCAGATCGATGGCGATGGTCAGCGGGCCGCTGGCTTCGATCTCGTCTTCGGCACCTTCTTCCTCGGCAACTGCCGCGGGCGCCGCCACGTCGAGCCGCGCTGCCAGCGTGGCGTGCAGATCGAGCGTCAGCAGGTCCATGCCGGTGATGCGGGCGCGCACGCGGCTGCCGCGCGGCAGGCTCTCCGTGCCGGGCAGGCGGAACACCAGCGGCAGCGTCTCGGCGCGCACCAGGCCGTCCTTCATCACCGCGGCGTCGATCTCGGCCACCGCGTTCTGCTCCAGCCAGCGCAGCGTCCAGTAGCGCTCGATGCCCTGCTGGAAGCCGTTGTAGGCGCTGTAGGCGGCGTCGAAGGCCGAGATCACCGAGAACAGCGCCGCGTCCTTGGGCCGGAAAGGTGCGGCCAGCGCGGCGGTGCGGCCGTGGCGCGCGCAGGCGATGATCTGCCACTGGTTGACGAGGTCGACGTAGCGCCGCAGCGGCGACGTGGACCAGGCGTACTGCGCCACGCCCATGCCGGCGTGCGGCTGCGGCTTGGTGCCCATGCGCACCTTGACGCCCGGCAGCATGCTGGACTGGCTGCGGTAGATGCCGGGCACGCCGTGCTCGGCCAGCCAGCCGCCCCAGTGGCTGTTGGCCAGGATCATGGCCTCGGCGACGATCAGGTCCAGCGGCGCGCCGCGGCGGCGCGTGACTATGGTCACGCGCTCGTGGCCGGTGGGTTCGGTCTCGTCGTCGTCGCTTTCGAGGCGGAAGTTGTAGTCGGGCCGGGTGAACAGTTCGGGTTTGCCGCGCACCACTTCGCGTGCCGCCTTCAGATGGCGTGCCAGCCGGAAGCAGAACGCCAGTTCGGCGGCAAACGGGTACTCGGCCACCGCCTCGCCGGTGAGCGAGGCTTCGGTCACCACCTCGTCGAGCTGGTCGTGGCGCAGGTTGGCGGCGACGGGGACGCGTTCGATGCGCGTTTCGGTGCCGCGCAGCTGCAGCGTGGCCTCGTCCAGCGTCACGTACAGGCTGATGGCCGGGCAGTCGCGGCCTTCGACCAGGGTGTAGGCCTGCACCACGGCGTCGGGCAGCATGGTGATCTTCCAGCCCGGCATGTAGACGGTGGACAGGCGCTCGCGCGCCACCTTGTCCAGCGCCGAATCGGGCGTGATGGCCAGGCCCGGCGCGGCGATGTGGATGCCCAGGATCACCGTGCCCTGGCCGATGCCGGTGACCGACAGCGCGTCGTCGATCTCGGTGGTGGCCGAGTCGTCGATGGAGAAGGCCTGCACCGGTGCCAGTGGCAGCGTGTCCCTGACCTCCGGTGCGCTCAGCTCGGCGGCGAAGGCGTGGCCCTTGGGGAACTGCTCGAAGAGGAAGCGCCGCCAGTGGAACTGGTAGGCGCTGTCGATGGCGCCGGCCGCCTTGAGCAGGTCCAGCGGCGCGCGCTGCGCGCGCCTGGCCGCCTCGACCACCGCCTTGTACTCGGCGGCGTTCTTGTCGGGCTTGAAGAGGATGCGGTAGAGCTGCTCGCGCACCGGCGCCGGGCAGCCGCCCTGCGTCAGTTCGGTGGCCCAGGCGTCGATCTGCGCTGCCACGGCCTTCTTGCGTTCGATGCCCAGCAGCGCGGCCTTGACGGTTTCCTCGGGCGCCTTCCTGAACAGCCCCCTGCCCAGGCGGCGAAAGTAGTGCGGCGCGTCGAACAGGCGCAGCAGCGTCGCCGCCTGCTTGTCGGGGCCGGCGCTGGCGTCGAAGTACTCGTGCGCGAGGTCGGTGAAGCTGAATTCACCCTCGGGCGCGAACTCCCAGGCCAGCCCGAGGTCGATTTCGGCGGCCAGCGTCTGCGCCTGCGCCATCAGCTCGGCGGGCGCGGGCTGGTCGAAGCGAAGCATGACGTTGGCCACCTTGACCTTGACGCGCTTGCCCGAATCCAGTTCCACCTGCACCGAGCTGTCGGTTTCGGACATCAGTCGGCCGGCGTGGAATTTGCCGGCGTCGTCGAACAATGCATACATCGGCGCGATTGTCGCCGTTCGCAGCCAGGCCGCCCCAAGCCCGGGGCTGTCGGTTCAGACCGTCATGCCGCCCGAGACCTCGATCACCGCGCCGTTGATGTAGCTGGCCTCGTCGCTGGCCAGGAAGGCGTAGACGTTGGCGATTTCCTGCGGCCGCCCCAGCCGGCCCAGCGGCACCTGGGCCTGCATGTGGGCCATCACCTTGTCGGGGATGCTGGCCAGGATGGGAGTGTCCACGAAGCCCGGCGCCACCGCGTTGACACGCACGCCCTTGGGCCCGAGTTCGCGGCTCCAGGTCTTCGTGAAACCGATGACGCCGAACTTGGACGCGGCGTAGTTGGTCTGGCCGAAGTTGCCGTAGATGCCGACGATGCTGCTGGCGTTGAGGATCACGCCCGCGCCCTGCGCGATCATGGTCTCGGCGACGGCCTGCGAGCAGTGGAAGACGCCGCGCAGGTTGACGTCGATGACGGCGTCGAACTGCTCGAGGGTCATCTTCACCAGCCGCGCGTCCTGGGTGATGCCGGCGTTGTTGACGAGCACGTCGATGCGGCCGTACCTGGCCAGCACGGCGGCCACCATGGCGTCGATCTGCGGCCGCTGGGTGACGTCGACGGCATGGGCGTCGGCGGCGCCGGCGACGCCTTCGGCGCGCCGGTCGCAGCCGATCACGACGGCGCCTTCGGCGGCGAACTTGGCCACGGTGGCGGCGCCGATGCCTTGAGCGGCGCCGGTGACGATGCAGATCTTGTTCTTCAGTCGCATAGCTGCAGAAACCTCAGGATGTGGGGCAGGTGGTCGTCGAAGTCCGACAGCGCGTGGTCGCTGCCATCGAGCAGGCGCTGTGAGGCGCCGGCATAACGTGTGCTCATCTCGCGCCAGTCCAGCACTTCGTCGCCCTTGGCGATGACGGCGAACAGGCGTTCGGGATGGGCGATCGTGGGCACCTCGAACTCTCGCAGTTCCGCAACGTATTCAGCGCGGAAAAAGAAGCGTTCTTCGGGTGCGTGGAAGGCCGTCAGCTCGCCGACGTAGGCCGCCAGGTCGCGCGCCGGGTCCACGGCGGGGTTCAGCAGCACCGCCGGCCAGCCCGTCGACTGGGCGACCCAGGTGGCGTAGTAGCCGCCCAGCGAGCTGCCGATGACGGCTGAAGACGCGGCGGGCCAGCCCCGGATGCCGGCCTGCACC
>JACZKT010000441.1 GCA_014859905.1 Rubrivivax sp. | reverse complement strand
CCGGCCGACCCTTGTCGGCCTGGCACCAGGCCGGACCACGCGGCGCTACGCCCGTGGCCACGCTGCCCCTGGTGTCGCTGGAACCGTCGTCGCGGGCCTGGCTGCACGAGCGCATCGCCGAACGCTTCGACGCCATGCTGGCCGCCGGGCTGGTGGACGAAGTGCGCGCCCTGCGCGCGCGCGGCGACCTGCACGCCGGCCTGCCTGCCATGCGTTGTGTCGGCTACCGTCAGGCCTGGCTGGCGCTGGACAGCGGACGCCACGATGGGCTGCGCGACAGCGCCGTCGCGGCGACACGCCAGCTCGCGAAAAGACAGCTCACCTGGTTGCGGTCGATGCCATCTCGGCATGTCGTCGAGTGCGACGCTGCGCAAGCGCAGACCGCGGGCCTGCGCGCGCTGCGCGAAGCGCTGCACGCCGACTGAAACACAGCGCGGCCGCGTCACTTGCCGATGGCCACGGCTGCTTTCGCCGCTGTGTGCACCCCCCATCTAGGGTGATGCCCCGACCGGGGGCCCTGGATGTTCGCGATATAGTCGCGCGCCTCGACCGCATCGGGTTGGGGTGGCTCAAGAGGCCGTGAACTTTTTTTGCAGTGCCCTGCGCCCATCCTGTGCAGGGTCGACTGGAGACGTCGAGTGGATTTCGCCCAACAGCACCGCAACCCGGGCCGGCACCTGCTCGGATTCGGCATCGTGGTGGCGCTGCACGTGGTGCTGGGCTGGGCGCTGGTCACCGGCCTGGCCCAGCGCATGATCGAAGTGATCAAGGCTCCGATCGAGACCAAGATCATCGAGGAGACCAAGCCGCCGCCGCCGCCGCCGCCGGAGAACCTGCCGCCGCCGCCCAAGTTTGCGCCGCCGCCGCCTTCCTTCGTGCCGCCGCCCGAGGTCAACGTCAACCCGCCGCCGACGCCGGCGCCGACGATCACCACGACGCAGGTGGTGCCGCCGCCCGCGCCGGTCAGGATCACGCCGCCGGCGCCTCCTGTCGTCGCACCACCGGCCCCGGCCCCGGCGCCGCCGCGCGTGCCGGTGCGCACCGAGCCGCGCATCGATTTCCAGAACGTCTGCGAGCGGCCGGAGTACAACGCCGCAGCGCGGCGCGCCGAGGCCTCGGGCAGCACGACGATCCTCTACACCATGGACACCACGGGCCAGATCGCCGAGGCCACGGTGGAGAAGTCGTCGGGTCCGACACGCGAGCACAAGATGCTCGACCGCCTGGCGCTCGAAGCCGTGCGCGCCTGCAAGGGCACGCCCGGCACGCTCGACGGCAAGCCCGAGAAGCTGACCTCGCGCATCACCTACGTCTGGCGTATCACGGACTGATCCCGCATCCCCTAGCGCGCGGCTGAGGGGCCGCGCTCGCCTGTCCCCCTGGAGTCAACATGTACCTGAATCGAATGATGCAAGCCCGCTCGTGGGTCACCCAGTCGTTGGCTGCCTTGTTGGCCGGTTTCGTGCTGGCACTCAGCCTGCCGACCCTGGCCCTGGCCCAGGCCGCCTCGGAGCCGGCCGCCGCACCCGCCGCCGAGGCACCGGCACCTGTGCCGCCCCCCATGGCGCCGGTGATGTCCGAAGAGGCTACCGACAACCCCTATGGCTTGCAGGCGCTGTGGGGCCAGGGTGACTATGTCGCCAGGGGCACGCTGGTCATCCTCGTCATCATGTCGATGGGCAGCTGGTACATCATCTTCACCAAGGTGTTCGAGCAGCGCTCGATGATGAGAAGCGCCGTCAGGGATGCAGACACCTTCTGGAAGGCCAGCTCCGTGAACACCGGCGTCGGCGCGCTCAAGAGCGGCACGGCGATGCACTTCATCGCCGAACAGGGCATCAAGGCCAGCGACCACCACGAGGGCACGATGGTCGAGACGATCGACAAGCACACCTGGATCACGATGTCGATCGACCGCGCCGTCGGCAACGTGCAGGGCCGGCTGCAGGACGGCATGGCCTTCCTGGCCACGGTCGGCTCCACCGCTCCTTTCGTGGGCCTGTTCGGCACCGTCTGGGGCATCTACAACGCGCTGGTGAAGATCGGCATCTCGGGCCAGGCCTCGATCGACAAGGTCGCCGGCCCGGTCGGCGAGGCGCTCATCATGACCGCCATCGGCCTGGCCGTCGCGGTGCCCGCAGTGATGGGCTACAACTGGCTGCTGCGTCGCAACAAGGCCATCATGGACCTGACGCGCGCCTTCGCCGGCGACCTGCACAACGTCTTGCTGGCCGGCAAGCGCTGAATGACTGACGCTCCAGCCGGGAGATCGCCATGTCGATGAACGTGGGTCCCGCCGACGAAAGCGGCGAGGACCAACTGAACAACACCATCAACACCACGCCGCTGGTGGACGTGATGCTGGTGCTGTTGATCATCTTCCTGATCACCATCCCGGTGGTCACGCAGACGATCAAGCTTCAACTGCCCCTGGAGAGGAACATTCCGCTGCAGACCAAGCCGGAGAACATCGTCATCGCGGTGAACCGCGAGGGCGAAATCTTCTGGAACATCGAACGGCTGCCCGATATCGAGACCCTGGTCAGGCGTCTCAAGGTCGAGTCGGTGAAGGAGCCGCAGCCCGAGGTGCACATCCGGGGCGACCAGGAAGTACGCTACGAAGCAGTGGGCCGCGTCGTCGTGGCCTGCCAGCGGGCCGGCATCTTCAAGGTCGGCTTCATCACCGAGCCGCCGGCGGGCGCCGCCGCGCGCCAGTAGGGAGGGACAGGACGCCATGGCCATGAACGTAGGCACCTCCGGGGCTGACGAAGACGGCGAGGTGATGATGGACATCAACACCACGCCGCTGATCGACGTGATGCTGGTGCTGCTCATCATGTTCATCATCACGATCCCGATCCAGACGCATGCGGTGAAGATGAACATGCCGGTGCCCAGCAACGCTGCGCCGCCGCCGGTGCCACCCGAGATCATCCGCATCGACGTCGACTTCGACGGCACCATCGGCTGGAACGGCGAAATCATCGAGGCCGGCGACCGCGCGGCCATCGAGGTGCGGCTGGCTGCCGTCGCGGCGCAGGCCGATCAGCCCGAAGTCCACCTGCGGCCGAACAAGCTCGTGACCTACAAGCACGTGGCGATGATCATGGCCACTGCACAACGCCTCGGCGTCACGAAGATCGGTATCGTCGGGAACGAACAGTTCCTTTGAGCCTCTGACCTCGTCCCGGGCCCTGCCCTCACCGTGCCGACCATGAAGATGCTGCGCTCCCTGACCCTCGTCCTCGTTGCCGCCGCATGCTTGCAGGCCGCTTCCGCGCAGGGCTTGCGGCCCGAGGTCGGCAAGCCACTGCAGCAGGCGGGCGAGCTCCTGCGCGCAGGCAAGGCCAGGGAAGCGCTGGCCAAGGTGCGCGAAGCGGAGCAGGTGCCCAACCGCACCGCCGCCGAGCAGCTCACGCTGGAGCGCATGAAAGCCGCGGCAGCCCAACGTGCCGGCGACATGGCGACGGCAGTCGCGGCACTCGAAGCGGTCTACGGCAAGGTCGGTGCCGCCGAGAAGGGCCCGCTGGCCGAACAGCTGTCGTCGGCCTATGTGCAATTGCGCAACAACGCCAGGGCCACCGAGTGGCTCAACCGCGCCACGCAAGCCGGCCACAACACCGCCACGACGCGCCAGTTGCAGAGCTACCTGCAGTCGGTCAGCGGCGACTACGCCGCCATTGCGCGTGACGCCGGCGCAGCGGTGACGGCGGCCGAACAGGCCGGGCGCCGCCCCGACGAAGGCGACCTGCTGCGCCTGGCCGATGCCCAGCAACGCACCGGCAACATGGCCGCTTATGGCCTGACGCTGGGCAAGCTGCTGCAGAACTACCCGAAGAAGGACTACTGGAACGCCTACCTCGGACGCCTGCCGCGCAAGGCGGGGTTTGCCGACCGTTTCGCGCTCGACGTGATGCGCCTGCGCCTGGCCAGCGGCACGCTCACCAAGACCGAGGACTTCATGGAGATGGCGCAGTTGTCGCTGCAGGAGGGCCTGCCGACGGAGGCCATGCGCATCATCGAGCAGGGCTACAAGTCCAATGCCCTGGGTACCGGCGCCGAGGCTGCGCGCCACCAGCGGCTGCGTGACCTGGCGGTCAAGAAGGAAGCGGAAGCACGCGCGAAGATGGCCGATCTGGCCAGCGAGGCTGCCGGCTACAAGGAAGGCGATGCCCTGGTCCGCATCGGCTACGCCTATGCCACGCTGGGCCAGGTCGACAAAGGTGTCGAGCTGATCCAGCAAGGCATCGCCAAGGGTGGCCTCAAGCACCCGGAAGACGCCAAGCTGCGACTGGGCATGGCGCAGCTGCTGTCGACCAAGGCCAAGGGTGCCGCGATGCAGACCTTGCGCGGCGTCAAGGGCAACGACGGCGCGGCCGACATCGCGCGCTTGTGGACGGTCCTCGGCGCACCCTGAGGCGCGCGCGGCTCAGTCCTTGAGGGCGCGACGGACCCGGCTCACGCCTGGGCCCGTTTGACGTTGGTGAGGTACTGGCTGCGTCCCGACAGGTAGGGCAGCGGCCAGGCCACCGCGTCGTGCCCGATCTTCGCCGCCTCGTGCAGCGTCCACGCCGGGTCGGCCAGGTGCGGCCGCGCCAGCGCGCACAGGTCGGCGCGACCGGCGGCGATGACCATGTTGACATGGTCGGCCTCGAAGATTGCACCCACCGCGACGGTGGCGATGCCGACCTCGTTGCGAATGCGGTCGGCAAACGGTGTCTGGTACATGCGGCCGTAGACCGGCTGCTGTTCGGCCACCACCTGGCCCGAAGAGCAGTCGATGATGTCCGCGCCCGCAGCCTTGAACAGACGCGCGATGGCCACCGCGTCATCGGCGGTGTTGCCGCCCGCAAACCAGTCGTGGCAGCTCAGGCGCACCGAGATCGGGCGCTCTTGCGGCCACACGGTGCGTATGGCCGTGAACACCTCCAGCGGCCAGCGCGCGCGCTCGACGAGGCTGCCGCCGTAGTCGTCGCTGCGACGGTTGGTCAGCGGCGACAGGAAGCTCGACAGCAGGTAGCCGTGGGCGCAGTGCAGTTCGAGGATGTCGAAGCCGGCGGCGGCGGCGCGCTCGGTGGCGGCCACGAAATCGGCCGTGACGCGGTCCATGTCGGCGCGGGTCATCGCGCGCGGCAGCTGCGAGTGCGGGCCCCAGGCGATGGCCGACGCCGAGACCAGCGGCCAGTTGCCGTCGTCCAGCGGCTCGTCGGCCTGCTGCCAGCCCAGTTGCGTGCTGCCCTTGCGGCCGGCGTGGCCGAGCTGGATGCCGATCTTCGCGCCCGCGTGGCCGTGCACGAAGTCGACGATGCGCTTCCAGGCGTCGCGCTGTGCGTCGTTCCACAAGCCGGCACAGCCCGGCGTGATGCGGGCGTCGGGGCTGACACAGGTCATCTCCGTGTACAGCAGGCCCGCGCCGCCGAGCGCGCGCGCACCGAAGTGCACGAGGTGGAAATCGTTCGGCAGCCCGTCCTGCGCCGAATATATCGCCATCGGCGACACCACCACGCGGTTGGGCACCGTCATGCCGCGCAGCGTGTAGGGTGTGAACATCGGGCTCGGCGGCTTGACGCCCTCGCCCACCGCCAGCCCCGCCTGGCGGGCGAACCACCATTCGTAACCTTCCAGCCAGGCGGCATCGCGCAGGCGCAGGTTCTCGTGGCTGATGCGCTGGCTGCGCGTGAGCATCGAATACATGAACTGCTCGGGCGGCAGTTGGTCGCAGTAACGCGAGCCGACGACCTCGAACCACTCCATCGCGTTCCAGGCCGCGTTCTGCAGCCGCAGCACGTCCACTTCACGCGCCGCCTGGTAGCAGGCCAGCACGGCCGGGATGTCATCGCCGGCTTCCTTGAACAGGCGCGTCAGCTCGATGGCGTCTTCGAGCGCCAGCTTGGTGCCCGAGCCGATGGCGAAGTGCGCCGTGTGCACCGCGTCGCCCATCAGCACGACATGGCTGCGACCGTTGAAGTGGTGCCACTGCCGGCAGCGCACACGCTGGAAGTTGAGCCAGGCCGAGCCGCGCAGGTGGCGCGCGTTGGAGAGCAGGTGGTGGCCCTGCAGGTGCTGCGCGAACAGCCGCTCGCAGAACTCGACCGACTGCTCGCCGGTCGCCTGGTCCAGGCCGTGCGCCTGCCAGACCTCTTCAGGCGTCTCGACGATGAAGGTCGTGGTGCGGTCGTCGAACTGGTAGACATGGGCCTGGAACCAGCCGTGTTCGGTCTTCTCGAACAGGAAGTTGAAGGCGTCGAACAGGCGCGTCGTGCCGAGCCAGATGAAACGGTTGGGCCGCGTCACGATGTCGGGCTGGAAGACGTCGGCATACCTCTGGCGGATGCGCGAGTTGATGCCGTCGCTGGCGATCACGAGATCGGCGTCGGGGTAGTCGGCATCCGATTCCGCCTCGGTCTCGAACACCAGCTCCACGCCCAGCGCCTCGCAGCGCCGCTGCAGGATGTTGAGCAGCTTCTTGCGCCCGATGCCGACGAAACCGTGGCCGCCGCTGCGGATGCACCGGCCCTTGAAGTGCAGCTCGATGTCGTCCCAATGGTTGAAGGCGGTCTCGATGGCGTCGGCCGTCTCGGCGTCCCATTGCCGCATGTTGTCCATCGTCGCGTCGGAGAACACGACGCCCCAGCCGAAGGTGTCGTAGGGCCGGTTGCGTTCGACCACCGTGATGCGGTGCGCCGGGTCGAGCTGCTTCATCAGCAGCGCGAAATACAGGCCGGCGGGGCCGCCGCCGATGCAGACGATGCGCATGGGTTCGAGGTCTCCTGCAGCGATTGTCGCAGCGTGGTGCCTGACAGGTGAACGATGGGCGATCGCGGACAATTCCTGCATGTCCGCTGCCCTGCCCGCCTACCTCGAGCCTCTCGGCCAGGGTGTCCACGCCGTCGACACCGGCTTCCTCCGCGACCGCTTCGACGCCGCCTACCTCGTCGTGCAGGACGGCCGCGCCGCCTTCATCGACACCGGCACCTCCTACGCGCTGCCGCGCCTGCTGGGTGCGCTGGACGCATTGGGCCTGGCGCGCGATGCCGTGGATTGGGTGATCCCCACGCACGTGCACCTGGACCATGCCGGCGGCGCCGGTGCGCTGATGCAGGAACTGCCGCGGGCGCGTCTGCTGGTGCACCCGCGCGGCCTGCGCCACATGGTGGACCCGAGTGCGCTGTGGCAGGGTGCGCTGGCGGTCTACGGGCCCGAGGAAATGGAGCGCTCGTACGGCAAGCTGGTGCCGGTGGCGGCCGAACGCACCATGGCCACGCACGACGGCATGTCGGTGCAACTGGGCAGCCGCAGCCTGGTCTTCGCCGACACCCCCGGCCACGCCCGCCACCACCATTGCGTCTGGGACGCCAGCACGCGCGGCTGGTTCACAGGCGACACCTTCGGCCTGAGCTACCCCGAGTTCGACACCGCACGCGGACCGTGGATCCTGCCCACCGCGACACCGGTGCAGTTCGAGCCGCCGGTGCTGCAGGACTCCATCCGCCGGCTGCTCGCCACCGAGCCGGCGTGCATGTACCTCACGCATTTCGGCCGCGTCGGCGGCGTGCCGAGGCTGGGCGAGCTGCTGCTGTCGCTGATCGACGAGCTGGTGGCGCTGGGCCAGGCGCAGCGCGCGGCGAGCGATCGCCACGAGGCGCTCAAGCGCGGCCAACTGGCGATCTTCATGCGCAGCCTGGCTGCGCATGGCTGCACGATGGACAGCGGGGCCATCGCGCAGTTGCTCGCGATGGACCTCGAGCTCAACGCCCAGGGCATGGCGATCTGGCTCGATCGCGGCTGATCTGCGACGGACCGGCGGCGGCGATGTTCGAAGCCTTTGCCGTCTCGACCGGCGTCGTCGCGCTGGGCGAGATCGGCGACAAGACGCAGCTGCTGGCCCTGCTGCTGGCCGCGCGCTGGCGCCGGCCGCGGCCGATCATCGCCGGCATCCTCGTCGCCACGCTGCTCAACCACGGCCTCGCCGGCGCCCTGGGCACCTGGCTCACGCGCGTCGTCGATCCGGCGTGGATGCGCTGGATCCTCGGCGGCTCGTTCATCGCGGTGGCGCTGTGGATGCTGGTGCCCGACCGGGCCGAAGACGTGCAGGGCCGCGGAGCCGGCCGCCTGGGCGTGTTCGGCATCACCGTGATCGCCTTCTTCCTGGCCGAGATGGGCGACAAGACGCAGATCGCCACCATCATGCTGGCGGCCAAGTACCAGGCGCTGGTCGCCGTCACTCTGGGCACCACGCTGGGCATGATGATCGCCAACGTGCCGGCGGTGCTGCTCGGCGAGCGCGCCGTCAAGCATGTGCCGGCGCACTGGGTGC
>JACZKT010000440.1 GCA_014859905.1 Rubrivivax sp. | reverse complement strand
CGCTGCAGGCCTGCAGTGACAGGCGCACCGGCGCGCCGGCCAGCGGCAGGCTGCGCTCCTGCACCACCGGCTTGCAGGGCATGAGCAGGGTGACGCCGCTGCCGGCGGGGCGCACGTCGCGCCAATCCAGCGTGGGTGAACAAGCGGCAAGGAGGAAGGCAGCCGCGCAGACGCAGCCGGCGCGGGCCGCGCTTGGGGCCGGAACAGTCATCGGCCGATTATCCCGGCCCTTGCCACAGAATGCCGACCATGCAGCCCGACCCATCTTCCCCACCTCCTGGCGCCCTGGCCGGAGTGCGTGTGCTCGACCTCTCGCGCGTGCTCGCCGGGCCATGGTGCACGCAGACGCTGGCCGATTTGGGCGCCGAGGTCATCAAAATCGAGCGCCCCCCGGGCGGTGGCCACCCCGGCGGCGACGACACGCGGGGCTGGGGCCCGCCGTTCCTGAAGGACCGTCAGGGCCAGGACACGGCGGAAGCCGCCTACTACCTGGGGGCGAATCGCAACAAGCGCTCGGTGACGATCGACATGGCACGGCGCGAAGGCCAGCAACTTGTGTTGCGCCTGGCCGACACCTGCGACGTGCTGGTGGAGAACTTCAAGGTCGGCGACATGGTGCGCTACGGGCTCGACGCCGACACGCTGCGTCGGCGCTGCCCGCGGCTGGTGTACTGCTCGATCACCGGCTTCGGCCAGACCGGGCCCTACCGCGAACGCGCCGGCTACGACTACGCGGTGCAGGGCCTGGGCGGCCTGATGAGCGTCACCGGCGAACGCGACGACCTTCCCGGCGGCGGCCCGCAGAAGGTGGGCGTGGCGGTGGCCGACCTCTTCACCGGCATGTACGCCACGGTGGCCATCCTGGCCGCACTGCGCCACCGCGATGCCACGGGCGCAGGCCAGGTCATCGACATGGCGCTGCTCGACACCCAGGTGGCGATGCTGGCCAACCTGGGCGCCAACTACCTGGTCACGAAGCAGCCACCTCGGCGTGCCGGCAATGCGCACCAGAACATCGTGCCCTACCAGGTGTTCGAAGTGGCCGACGGGCACCTCATCCTGGCCGTGGGCAACGACCAGCAGTTCGAACGCTTCTGCGCCGTGGCCGGGTGCCCGGAGCTGGCGCGCGACGAGCGCTATGCGCGCAACGCCGCCCGCGTGCGCCACCGCGACACGCTGGTGCCGCTGCTGGCCGAGCGGCTGCGCCAGCGTGCTCGCGCCGACTGGATGGCCGCGCTGGAGGCGGCCAAGGTGCCTTGCGGCCCCATCAACGACCTGGCCGAGGTCTTCGCCGACCCCCAGGTGCGCGAACGCGGCATGACGGTGACGGTGCCGCACCCGCACACCGATGCCCTGGAACTGGTGGCCAGCCCGATCAAGCTGTCGGCCACGCCAGTGCAGGTGACGCGAGCGCCGCCGCTGCTGGGGCAGCACACCGACGAGGTGCTGGCCGAAATCGGCATCGATGCGCCGGCCCGCCAGGGTCTGCGCCAGCGCGGCGTCATCGGGCCGGTCGCAGCGTGACATAGTTGCCGCCCGCGCGGTCTGCGCCCCCGGCTTGCGGGATGGCGGGGGACTGCCTCGCCGCCCAAGCTTGCGACCCGCGTGGCGTTTCGGCCCGGCGCGTCGCCGGTATCGGTGACGAGGCCTCCGGTGGGTGCCGCAGGCCCCGCGCACTGGAGCAGACCATCCTCGACTTGTCGGATCTCTCAGGCACGCCCGGCTCGGCCGGCCGGCAGAGCGTCGATCCGTTCGACCCGCACACCCTGATGGCACAGCTCGGCCGTGAAGTGGCCGGTCCACTGTCGAGCGCGGCCGAGCGCGTCGCGGCGTTGACCGCCACCGGGCGCATCACGCGCGGCGAGCTGAGCGCATTGCGCGACGAAATCGACAGCGCGCGCCGCACCGCCATCATGGCGCAGCAGGCGTCACGGCTGGTGCCAGGCCGGGTGGCCGTGAGACACGTACGGCTCGACCTGACGGCGCTGCTGCGCGTCGCGGTGCGCGAGCGCGCCCGCGAGATCGCCACCCAGGGCATAGAGGTGCGGCAGTTGTTGGCGCCCGTCGAAGTGCGCAGCGACGCGACGCTGCTCTCTTCGCTGCTGCGGTCGGTGCTGGGCTGGAGCTTCGAGCACGCCTGCGCACGCATCGAGCTCACGCTGGACATCGCCAGCTGGCCGGCACAGGCACGGCTGCACTGCGCCTTTGCCTACCGATTGGCCGACGACATGGCGGCGCTGGAAGCCTCACCCGCAGACCGCACCGACGCATCGCTGGACACCCTGTCCTGGCTGCTGCTGCAGCAGACCGCGGCCGTGCTCGGGATCGGGCTGGGGCGCCGCGATGCCCACGGCCTGACCGAGCTGACCCTGGAGTTTCCGGCCACGCTCGCGCCGACCCTGCCTGCGCTGCAGGGCGAGGCCGCCGAGGACACCGTCCCGGCGGCGCTCGACATTCAGTCACTGGCCGGACACCGCGTGCTGGCCGTGGTGGCGCAGCGCGAAATGCGCAGCCTCATGCACCAGGCGCTGCGCCCGCTGGGCGTCATGCTCGACTTCGTGGCCACGGTGGACGAAGCGCGCCAGTTCTGCGAGGGCGGCCTGCCGCACGCCCTGGTGTACGAAGCAACGCCCGCCAGCGAGCCCTTCGAGCGCCTGCGCGCCGAGCTGGCGGCCGAAGCGCCGCGGCTGGCCTTCATCTGCATCGTCGAGCACGGCCGTGCCTTCGAGGTGCTCAGCGTCGGCGGCCGCCCGCTGTGCTGTGTCGGGCGCGACGCGATCATCGATTCACTTCCAGCGGCGCTGGCCTTCGAACTGGCGCGGACCCGATGAGACCCCGCTTCAGTTCCCGAAGACCTTTCTGAGGATCGCGCTGCCGGTCTGCACCGGGTCGGCGCGGATCTTCTTCTCTTCCTCGCCGATCATCAGGTACAGGCCGTTCAGGGCGCGGCCCGTGACGTACTTCTGCACGTTCGTCTCGTCGCCCTTGACCAGCCCCAGGCCGGCAGCCTTGGACGCCACGGCGTTGTAGCGCGCGGCGAGGTCGACCTTCTCGGTGGCGCGGGTGACGATGGGCAGGAACTTCTCGGCCAGCGGCACGCGCGTCTTGGCGGCGAAGAAGTCCGTGACCGCCGTGGGGCCGCCGCGCACGATCTGCAGCGCGTCCTCGACGCTGATCGCCCTGACCGTGCTGACGAAGAGCGACTTCGCCTCGGGCACCGCAGCCTCGGCAGCCCGGTTCATCGCCGTTTCCAGTTCTTCCACCCGGCGCCGCTGCCCCGTGGCGCGCAGCAGCCGGGCGGCATCGTTCAGGGTGCCCGGCAGCGGGATGCGCACTTGGGGGTTGCCCAGGAACCCGTCTTTGCGACCCAGCAGCGCCACCGCAGCCAGCGCACCGCGCTCCAGCGCCGCGCGCACGCCCGCGGCGGCGTCGCTCTCGTTGAGCCCCGCGTGGGCCACGCCGGCCCAGGGGACGACCAGGAGGGCTGCCGTAAACTCTCTGCGATCCATGGAAGTGCCTCTTCGAATGCTGCTCAGGCAGCCACAGCCCGATCTTGCGCGCCGCACCGCCCTGCTGGCAATGCTGGCGGCCGTGGCCGGCAGCGGTTGCGATGCGCGCCCCCCGGCCCCGACCTTCGACTACACGCTGCTCGGCGGGGCTCGCGGCAGTACCGAAGCGCTGCGCGGCAAGGTGCTGCTGGTCAACTTCTGGGCCACCAGTTGCGTCACCTGTGTCAAGGAGATGCCAGCGCTCGTGGCCACGCACCACAAGTACCGCGCGCACGGCCTGGAGACGCTGGCGGTGGCCATGCGTCACGATCCGCCGGCCGCGGTGGCCGACTTCGCGCAGCGGCGTGGACTGCCCTTCGGCGTCGTCATCGACAACACCGGCGCCATCGCCGAGGTCTTCCGCGACCTGCAGGCCACGCCCACCGCCTACCTCATCGACAAGCGCGGCGCCATCGCCAGGCGCTACGTCGGCACGCCCGATTTCACCGCCCTGCACGCGCTGGTGGAAAGGCTGCTGGCCGAGAACCCGGCGCCGGCATGATCGGCCGGCTCAACGGTACGCTGGTCGACAAGTCGCCGCCCACGGTGGTGCTGGACGTGCACGGCGTGGGCTATGAAGTCGACGTGCCGATGAGCACCTTCTACAACCTGCCCGCGCTCGGCGCGGCGGTGACGCTGCTGACCCACTTCGTGGTGCGCGAGGACGCGCAACTGCTGTACGGCTTTCTCACCGCGCCCGAGCGCTCGACCTTTCGCGATCTGGTCAAGATCAGCGGCGTCGGCCCGCGTACGGCGCTGGCCATCCTGTCGGGCCTGAGCGTGGCCGAGCTCGGCGCGGCCGTCAGCCGGCAGGACAGCGCGCGCCTGGTCAAGGTGCCGGGCATCGGCAAGAAGACGGCCGAGCGGTTGCTGCTGGAACTCAAGGGCAAGCTCGGCGCCGACCTCGGCGCGCCGGCCGCCGGCGCCTTGAGCGAGGCGCAGGGCGACATTGCGCAGGCGCTGCAGGCACTGGGCTACAACGAGCGCGAGGCGCAGGCCGCGCTCAAGGCGCTGCCACCCGACGTGGGCGTCAGCGACGGCATCAAGCTGGCGCTGAAGGCGCTGAACAAGTAGCCGCGGCACGACCCCTCGCACGGGGCACGGCCCGTGTACGCCAGGCACCCCTGGCGATGCGCTGGTACGTTCGCTGTCCTGTCCTTCGGCTGCGCCGGCCCGTCGGGCTTTCAGTGCTTGTGTTCCGTCGCCGGCATGGCGGCGCGCGTCATCACCTTGACCTCGACCTTCACCTCGCCGGCCTTCTCGAAGCGCAGCGTGAGCGGGAAGGTGGCGCCGTTGTTCAGCGTCTGCGTCAGACCGATGAACATGACATGCAGGCCGCCGGGTTTGAGCTCCACCGTCTGGCCGGCCGGGATGTCGATGGCCGGCACCTGGCGCATGCGCATCACGTTGCCGTCCATCTGCATGGTGTGAAGTTCCACGGTCTTGGACACGGGGGCGCTGGCAGCCAGCAGCCGGTCGGCGGTGGGGCTGGTGATCTTCAGGAAGCCGCCACCGCCGGCCTGGCCGGCGACGGTGGGGCGGGCCCAGGCGTCTTCGACCTTGGGGGCGGTCTGGGCACTGGCGGTGACTGCCAGCAGCATGGCGGCAGCGGCGATGAGCGTACGACGGACGGTGTTCATGGTGTTCCTGGATGTCTGGACGGCAGGGTGCGGGC
>JACZKT010000439.1 GCA_014859905.1 Rubrivivax sp. | reverse complement strand
CGGAGGCTGCGCCGCCCGCCGCACCGCGGCCGGCTGCTGCGCCACCAAGGCCGGAGCCGTCGGTCAAACAGACCTGCGCAGGCCGCAATTTCATCGCCGAGCAGGTCTGCATGATCAACGAGTGCAGCAAGGCTGCGCGAGCTGCTGATCCGACCTGTGTCAGGTTCAGGCAGTTGGAGGAAGAGAACCGCAGGCGAGAACAGATGCAGTGAGCCGGCTGCGTCGGCACGCCAACGAGCACGATGCGCCAGGAAGCCACCGGAGCCATTCATGAGCCAACAGCCCAACAGCAACACGAGCGTCAGCGGCGCCATCGGCGCGGACGCGTTTTCCAGCATGTTCCAGTGCATCGCGGGGTTGAAGAACCTGCGTGCTGCCGGCGCGATGATGATCTGCTTCGTGGCGGGCATCCTGCTGGCCGGACTGCTCGGCCTCGCCGGGGGCCAGCCGAGCTTCGGCAGGGCCGCCATCGGTGCGGTTCTCTTCTTCCTCTTCTTCTTCACCGGTATCCATTCTGCAGGCGTGCTGCTGATGGACCAGGCGCGCGGCGTCCCCCTGCGCAGCGTGACCGATGCGCTCGTCTACGCACTCATGTGCGTGCCGCGAACGATCGTCCTCGTCATCGGGCTGATCCTGGCCGCCTTGGCGGTGTATGTCCTGCTCGCCGTCCTGTTCTTTCTACGCAAGATCCCGGGTCTCGGTTACCTGCTGTTTGCGGTCGTGTTTCCGGTGGCAGTGGTCGTCGCGGGACTGACGGGAACCGCGTTGCTGCTGGGCTTGCAGATGGCGCTGGCCAGCATCTGGGACGGCGCGTCGATCACTCGTGCCTTGGCGCAGACGGTGGCGATCCTGCGCAGTCGCCTTGTCGAGACGGTGATCCTGCTCGCCGTCGTGGCCGTCCTGGCAGGCATCGTCTCCGCATTGGTGTTCTCGGTGCTGTTGTTCGGCTTCTGGCCTGCGGTGGGCATGGCGGCCGCCATCGTCGGTGTTGGTGAATTTGGTGATCTGACGTCGATGCTGCCCGGCCTCATGTCTGGCGGCGGCTACGCACTCGCCGGGGCGATTGGCGGTGGCGTGCTGTGGGCGCTGGCGCTGACGCTGGTCTTCCAGGTCGGGCTGCTGGGCGTCAATCTGGTGTACCTGCGCGTGAGCGAAGGACTCGACGCCTCGGCCACGCAGGCAGCGATGCTGTCGCACCTGGAAGGCGCGCGGCGCAAGGCGGCCGAGGTCGGCCACAAGGCCAGGGAGGCTGCAGAGCGTGCGCGTGCGCAGGCCGAAGAAGCGGTCGCGCAGCGGCGGACTGCTCGAGCCCAGGCGCCGGTTCCCGATGCCGCCCAGACCATGGCGACCAGCTGCCCGAAGTGCAGCACCGCGATCACGCCGGACGACCTGTTTTGCGCGAGCTGCGGCCACAAGCTGAAGTGACCGAGATCGCCCGCAATGCAGGGGAGGGCCGGGCGCTTGCCGCCCGGCTTGCGGTGACTGCGGTGTAGGCTTCGTCATCGAGAAAGCCAATCGCGAGTCCACGACGATGTCTTCCGCCATTCAAGACGCAAGACTGCTCGAGCACTTCATCGTCAGAGGCTATCTTCACGATCTTCAGCAGCCCTGCCTGCATCTGCAACTGCAGCTTCGCCCGCTGAAGGCAGAGCTTGTCGATGTGATCAGCAGGCTTGACCGAGCCCTGGACCGTCAGCTGATTCCCATGCCCGAGGGCATGCAGCCCCGGCTGATCCAGGTACGGCGTTCTGCTGAATCATCGAGCCTGCCGCTGCAGGCGCAAGTCTGGCCGTTCGTGGAGGCACTGAACCAGCTGCTGGTTCGATTGCAGGAAACAGCCGGCCTGCCCGTGGCCTGCGGCATTCGCTGCGAGGGCATCGCTCGCGGTGAGTCCAGGGAGGCTTCGTTGCTCGCCGTGCTGGCCATACCCAGCCTGTCTCCCGAAGTTGTCCGATCGTCTCTGCCTTGGGCCCTGGAACAGATCAGCGCCATCGCTTATGAAGAACAGGCGACACTGAAGGGACTGGATGCGGAGCTGAAGAAGTTCGAGCGCCAAGCGCCAGGTGGCATCAACAACCGCTTGTTGCTCAAAGCGGCGTACCAGTACGGTGTGCCGGTAACTGCACTGCCCGGCAGGGTGTTCCAGTACGGCTCTGGTGCTCGCTCGCGATGGATGGACAGCACCTTCACCGACATCACCTCCATCATCTCGGCCCGGCTGGCACGCAGCAAGGTGGCGGCCAACGCGCTGCTCAGGAGGGCCGGGTTGCCGGTGCCCCAGCAAGTGGTGGTGCGCAGCATTGAAGCGGCTCTCGCGCAGGCCAGGCTCATGGGCTACCCCGTGGTCGTCAAGCCCTCCGACCTCGATGGCGGCAAGGGCGTGTCGGCCGGCATCGAGGATGAAGACACCTTGCGCCGCAGCTACGCGCGTGCGGCCGCGCACAGCAAGAACCTCGTGCTGGAAAAGCACATCCCGGGCAACGATTTCCGCCTCGGCATCGTGCACGGCCAGTTGGCGTGGGCCACTTGGCGCGAGCCTGCGGGCGTCTGGGGCGATGGCGTGAACAGCATCGGGCAACTCGTGGCGATCGCCAACCGGGACCCCAGACGTGGCACGCAGAAGTGGTCGAACATGCGTCCATTGACCATCGACGCCGAAGTGCAAGAGATCCTGCAGGCGCAGGGACTGCACGCCGACAGCACGCTGGCGCCTGGGCAGTTCGCACGATTCCGCCGTACCAGCAATATCTCGGCGGGAGGCACGCCCACCAACATGATGGGCAAGGTGCACCCGGACAACATTGCGTTGGCGGTTCGGGCTGCCGACATCCTGCGCCTGGATTTTGCAGGTATCGACCTGATCACCCCGGATGTGACGAAGTCCTGGCTGGAGATGGGGGGAGCCATCTGTGAGATCAACGGACAACCCCAGTTCAGCGTGATTGGCCCGCAGGCGCCGCGTCTTGCCATCCGGGGCCTGCTGCAAGGCGATGGACGCATTCCCATCGTGGTGGTGCTCACGGCCGAGCCCGCCCATGCCTTGATGCAGGCGGTGGACAGCGCCTCGTTGAGCCGTGGTCTTGCCTTGGGCTGCAGCACCGAACTGGGCCTGTCCATGGGCGGTGCCGTCATCCGCTGCGGCAGGCAGTCCGCGTTCGAAGACGCACAGGCGCTGCTGCTCAATACCCAGGTGCAGGCCATGGCGGTCGTGACCGACGGCGCCGAGTGGCTGCGAACGGGTACTCCGTTCGATGCCTTGGACCTGCTGCTGGTGGCCGATGACACCCCCCTGGAGGCGCGGCACGTGCTTCAGATGCGATGCAAAGGCGAGGTATGGAAGTTGAAGGGCGGCCCGGCGCTCGATGGCGGTGATTTGGCCACGCGACTGGCTGACAGGCTGGTGGCTTGCGATGCGCAGCACCGGTCCGCGGACCTGTGCGCCGACGAAGACCGCGCCTGGCAGTGCCGCTCGGCAGCAGCCTGGGCGGGCGGGCGCGAGAGCCCCCGGTGAGTCCGGAACATGCCCACGGTCCATTGAAGTCGGGTCGTCGCCTCCAGTGAGAAGCGGGCGAGGGCGGCGCCTGGCACGCCGCCGTGGCCTTCGCCCGCGCGGCGGCCAACCATCCTTGTCATTGCAGGGTGTGGACCAGGCGCTCGAGCAGGCCCTTGCACTCGGGATGCAGGTTGCCGAGCAACTCCTCGCGCGTGATGCGGAACGGTGCGCGGCGGCCCCGGTAGGTGATCACGTCGCCGACCTGGTTGAAGGGAATGCCGGCGCCGCCGAGCAGCCGGGCCAGCCGTGGTTCCATCACCACCAGCGCCTGCTCGAGCCCGGCGTTCAACGCCAACGCCGACGCCGACAGGAACAGGCCCATCGCCACCAGCGGATAGCGACGTACACCGCCGTAGTAGATCTCGGAGGCCTGCGCGTCTGCGGCTGCCGGTGATGAATCGCCCCCGTCATTGCGCCGGCGGCGGAAATCCTGGTGCACCGCCAGCCGCGAGATCTCGCCCATGCGATCGCGGGCGAGATGCACCAGGTCGATGAACTGCGGATCCAGCTTTCCGCTGCACAGTTGCTCGAACGGAAAGCGCAGGTCCACCGTGCGCTCGTTGGTGATCAGGCGCACACAGCCGGCGGCGCGACCCGAGGCACGGTGGCGTATCAACGCAAAACTCGAGTCGTTGTCGTACGCATCGTGTTCCTCGCCGTCGGGGAAGGTGCTGGGCGCCTCATAGCCGTGCTCCTCGCAGTACACGGCAAAGCGCAGACGGAACACCTCCCGGCGCGTGGCCTCGTCGGTGGCGGGCAAGGCTTCGAAGAAGCGGTCGAAGTGGGATGCCAGATCGAACGTGCACGT
The DNA here is from genome assembly GCA_014859905.1 of Rubrivivax sp. Classification (GTDB taxonomy): domain Bacteria; phylum Pseudomonadota; class Gammaproteobacteria; order Burkholderiales; family Burkholderiaceae_C; genus Rubrivivax. Next base: position 8,293 of record JACZKT010000439.1, on the reverse strand, counting down.
CATGGTCTGGGCTTTCAGCCTTTGATTCGAGCGCATGGCGTGACCTCATGGACGATGTCACGCCGGCTCGTCTGCAGCGCTCGGCTTGCAGACCTCGTACTGTAGCCAGCGTACAGCGTTCCCACGACGCAATGAGGCCGTGCATCGCGCGCGGTTGTTTCAAGTTGTTGCTCGACGCGATGACGACGGCAGCGACGAGGCGGGCGATGGCCGTATCGCTGCCTGCCTGCGGTGCCACGCCCGCGATCGATGCGGTCTGGCTATCGCCTCTTCGACGGCAGGCGCTTTCGAGCGACAACCGGCCGTCTCGCATGGCGTCGCATGCCGAAGGTCAGCGCCGCGGCGGCAAAGAACAGCAGCGCGCTCAGCTTGACTGCGAACGACTCGCCGAGCCCCCACAGACATGCACAGCCGCAGACCAGGTACAGCAGGGGCAGGCGTTCGTACAGCCACTCGGGAATCCACATGACGCATCTCCTCGCTGCGGATGCACGGCCTGTTGCCGTGATCTTTTGGCGTCGCAGCAGCTTCACGGTGACCCACGCGTAACGGAACCCCGCGAATGCCGGGGTTGACATGGGGAACGCGGGCAAAATGAACGCTTTACACGCCGACATGAACATGACCCGACCGCCGCCATTGAACCGGACCGTCGCATCCACCCTCGCGGGTTTGCTCGCGGCGCTGGCGCTGAGTGGCTGTGGCGCCGAAGTCGTGGGTGGTGCGGCTGCGGTCGGTGCCATGCAGGCCAGGCAGGTCAAGCAGGCCCAGGCGCAGCAGGCACAGGTGCTTGACCAACTCAAGGCGGCACAGGAAGCCGCGGCTGCGCGTGCGGCGAGCGCGGCCGACTAGTTCGAGCCCCGGCGCTGCTGCCGATCGACACTCGTGTTCCGTTTCACCGAGACCCGGATCCTTCAGTCATGACCACAGTCGCCGACCTCACCACCGTCCACTACTCTGGCGACCTGCGCGCCGACGCGCTGCTGGAGCAGATGGCCGACTGGAACTTCCTGTTGCCCGCCCGCACGACGCTGTACTACACCTTCGACCTCAGTGTCATCGAAGAGGCGACCGCGCCTGTCTTGACCGCGTTCAATGCCGTCCAACAGGCGGCCGCAATGCAGATACTGGACTACGTGTCGAGCGTCTGCGGCATCGTATTCGTGGCCACCCCGTCGGGCGCCGAGGCGGATCTGCACTTCGGTGCCTGCGACATCGCGGGAGACGAACTGACCGGGCTGGCGACTACGCGCGAGAGCTGGTCCACGCTGTCCGATGGCACCGTGACCTTCTATTCCGCCGAAGCGTTCGTCTACCTGGACAACGCCGAGTTCCTGTCGACCAATGTCAACCCCACCGCGGGGTCGAGCGGCTATCAGATCCTGCTGCACGAGATCGGCCATGCCCTGGGGCTGGGGCACCCGTTCGATGGGCAATACCTCCTGCCGGCAAACGAGGACAACACCGACAACACGGTGATGTCCTACACCTGGGTGGGAGAGAACAAGACGACGTTCCAGGCTTACGACCTGCTGGCGCTGCGCTGGATCTACGGCGAAGACGGCCTGCGCGGCAACTACGGCTTGAACTCGATCTACGGGCCGTCCTTGGAAGGCGACACCACGGCACCGACCGTGGCCACGTTCAGCCCGGCCGACGAGGCAAGCGGTGTCGCGACCGGCAGCGACATCGTGGTCACTTTCAGCGAAGCGGTGCAGCGGGGTACGGGCAACATCACGCTGAAGACCGCTGCGGGCCAGGTGGTGGAGGCCTACGACGCTGCCACCAGCGCGAATCTGAGCATCTCCGACAGGTCGCTGACCATCGACCCCACTCTCGATCTGATTCCGGGCCTGGGCTACGTGGTCGAAATCGCTGCCGGGGCGGTGCGTGACCTCGCCGGCAACGACTATGCCGGCACCGCCAGCTACAACTTCGAGACGGTCGCCAACGAGGTGACCGGCACGGCGCAGGCCGATGAGCTGACCGGCACCATCGGCAGGGACACGATGGCGGGGCTGGCGGGCAACGACACGCTCACCGGCCTGGCTGGCAACGACGACCTGGACGGCGGCGCGGGCATCGACGTCGCCGTCTACAGCGGTCAACGCGCGGCCTACGGCGTGCTCAAGACCGCTGGCGGCTGGAGCGTGATCGACAACGTCGGTGCCGACGGCAATGACGGTCTCACCGGCATCGAGCGGCTGCAGTTCTCGGACGCCCGGCTGGCGCTGGACCTGGATGGCAACGCCGGCAGCGTGGCCAGACTGCTGGGCGCCCTGTTCGGTGCCCAGGCCATGGAAGACAGCGTCCTGGTCGGCCAATACCTCAGTCTGCTGGACAACGGCGCCAGCGACGAGCAGATTGCTGCCGTGGCGGTGGCGTCGGAGCGCTTTGCCCAGCTGGCCGGTTCGCACGGCAACACCGACTTCGTCCGCCTGGTCTACACGAACGTGTTTGGCGTCGCGCCGAGTGCTGCCGAGCTGGCCACCTATGTGCCCCTGCTCGACGGAGGCGCTCTGACCCAGGCCGCACTGGCGTTGCTGGCTGCGCACACGGCGCAGAACGCGGCTCGCATCGACCTCGGCGGCCTGAGTCAAAACGGCCTGGCCTACACCCTTGCCGCGCCCGGCACCGTGCAGTTCGGCACCGGCGGCCCGGACCTGCTCACAGGCACCGCGGGTGATGACCATCTCTACGGCCTGGCGGGCAACGACACCTTGACGGGCGGGCCGGGCGATGACTCGATCGAAGGCGCGGCCGGCACGGACCTCGTCGTCTATGGCGGCCTGCGGGCCGGCTTCACCCTTGCCAAAGGCGGCGCCGGCTGGACCGTCACCGACACCACGGCCGTGGAGGGCACGGACCAGCTGAGCGGCATCGAGCGGCTGCAGTTCGCCGACGTGAACGTGGCGCTGGACCTCGATGGCGGCGCGGGCACCGTGGCCAGGATCCTGGGTGCGGTGTTCGGCAAGGACTCGGTGTCCAACGAGGTCTACGCAGGCATCGGCCTCCATTACATCGACACCGGCATGAGCTACGAGGGCTTGATGCAGCTGGCCATCGATGCACGGCTCGGCGCAGGCGCCAGCCACCGGGCGATCGTGGACCTCCTGTACAGCAACGTCATCGGCTCTGCGCCCTCGAACGACGAGGCGGCCGAATTCGTCAACCTGCTCGACAGCCAGGCGTTCACGGTGGCCGGCCTGGGCGTGTACGCGGCCGACACGGACTTCAACGAGCTCAACGTCGACCTCGTCGGTCTGACCCAGACGGGCCTGGAGTACGTTGCGTACTTCGAGGGCTGAAATCGGCCCGCCGTCGCTTGTCTCAAGGCGGCGGCCCCGAGGGCGGGCCTACTTCGCGGCCTCGGCCAACTTGCCCGGCTTGAATGCCGTGTATTCCGAGAAGATGCCCAGTTCGACGTAGCGCCGCACGCGGCGAAAGCCCGCCGCGCGCAGCGCGTCCAGCACGGCTTCGGGTGGTACGCAGGCTTCGATGGTGTCCCAGTAGTAGCGCCACAGTTCCGAGGTCTGGTGCCGCCGGGACACGACGCGGGCGATGGTCGGCACCACGGCACGCATGTAGGTCTTGAGAGCCAGGGTGGCCAGGCGGCCCTGCGGCCGGGTGATTTCCAGCACCAGCAGGCGGCCGCCCGGGCGCAGCACGCGGTGGAATTCGGCAAACGCCGCCGACAGGTCGGCCAGGTGGCGCAGCGCGTAGCCCATGCTCACGAAATCGAAGCTGGCGTCGGCGCAGGGCAGGGCCTCGGCACGGCCGCTCAGCAACTGCACGCCGGGCAGCTTGACCTGGTCCATCATGCCTGGGCTCGGGTCCACGCCCACCAGCTTGCCCGTCGGTCCGATGATCTTCAGCGCCGCGCGCGCCACCAGCCCGGTGCCGATGCCCACGTCCAGCACCTGGGCGCCGGCCCTCAACCTGGCGCGCTGCAGGGCCCGGCCACGGTACCAGGGGCCCGAGCCTAAGGCCAAGACCTTTTCGACGCGGTCATAGTCCGCCGCCGTGTCGTCGAAGATGCGGCGCACGAAGCGGTGGCGCTCGGGCTCGTCGGCGTAGTAGTCGGTCAGCGGCTCGTGGGGCGGCAGCATCACGGCGTGCGGGTGTTCGGGGGCGGAGTGGGTCATGTCGTGCGGGCCGGATCTGGCCGCGGCCTCGGATACACAGGCGGGAATGTCTCGAGCATAGCCCGGCTTGCGCGGGTCGCTTTCAATCTACCGTCACGCTGGCCTGACGATGGGGGTCCGGCGTTCGCGCGACCTTGGCGCCGACCCACGGCCGCGAACTGGCAGGCCTCGTGTCGCGGTAGGCCTCGACGATGGCCTGTGTCGGGGGCGAGACGCCGTCGAGCACCGCCAGCAGCTCAAAGTCGGCAAAGTCCTGCGCCAGCACCGACTCCAATGCCTCGGCCAGAAACGCCTCGCGGTCACCGAGCGGGAAAACCACGGAGATCTTCGGGTTCATGGGGTGTGGCCGTTGTTCGTCGGGGTTCCCGACGGTTCCGCCATCAGGATGCCATACAGGGCGCCCTGGTCCGGCTGGCTGCTGTCACGCAGCTCCAGCACGCGTGTCTGGTAACCGAGGCCCGCAAAGAAGGTCTCCATCGCCGTGGCCGAACGCATCGGCAGCACCCCGGCCAGCACGACGGGGCGCAGGCGCTCCAGTGTCGCGCGGGCACTCTCCAGTACCGAAAGCAGCGGCATCGGCGAGCACACGAGCAGCAGGCGGCAGGCACCGAGCTTCAGCGCATCGAGCGGCCAGCAGACGACCTGCTCGGGCACGGCCGAGTTGGCGAGTTGCAGCGGCGCGTATTCGTCGTCGATGCACAGCCGGTTGCTGTCGCGCACGGCCCAGCCTACTCCCTCGGGCATCACCGCATGGGTGTCGGCGTGGCGGATGCCGGCGCTGGCCAGGTTGGCGCACAGCAGCTGGTGCAATTCGCGGCGGGGCTCGAACGCCACCAGGCGGCCATGGTGGCCGATCCGGTGTGCCAGAGCCAGCGCTGCCTCGCCCGCCCCAGCGCCGAGATGAACCACGGTATCGCCCACGCACAGCACCTGCTCGGCAAGGGTGGCAATGGTCCGGTTGAGCGTCGACGCCATGGGGTCGTCACGCTGGCGCCGTGGCACCTCGAGCACGGTCTCGCCGACCGTCAGCGAACGCGTGCGGGACGTCGGCGTTGCCGGCAAGCACGGCAGTCGGGGCGAGAATCCATCGCCCGCGCTGGCCTTGCGGCCCATGGCGCGGTGCAGTGCATCCAGCACGGCACGCATGTCCAGGTTCTGCCAGGCAGCCCCATAGGCAGCGCAGACGTGCGCCCACTCCGCAGGCGGGACCTTCATCTTGCCCCACGCCGGCAAGCCCCGGGCTTCGGGCAGCAGCATCGGCTCGCCGAGCGGGTAATACGGGTACAGGTCCGGCGAGACCGACGTGAACAGCGTCACCGCGGGCGTCGACGTGGCGTCGGCCAGGTGCTGCGTATAGGTGTCCACACCGATCAGGCCGTCGACCTGCGCAACGACCGCAGCAAGGCGGTCTGCGGTGTCGATGGCTGCGGCCAGATTCAGCACCCGCGGGTGTTCGACCGCCAGCGGCTGTATCAGGATCACCTGTGCCCGCGGCCACGCCGCCAGCAGCTGCTCGACCAGGCGCGTCGTTGCCGGATCGGGCATGCTGCGCAGCGCCACCGACGCCTTCGGATTGATGAGGATGCGCAGCCCGTCGAACGCGGGCAGCTGTGCTGTGACGAACGCCTGCGCCGCAGCTGGAATGACGACCGCGTTGCGCTTGTCGCCGGCCGGCACCGTCTGCGGGTCCAGCCCCATCCACCACAGGTACCAGTCCACCATCGGCATCTGGCCGTACCGGGGCAGTGTCAGCATCGTGTTGGTGTCGAACACGGCCTGGTAGCGGGAGAGTTCGGCCACGGTCGGCCCTTGTGTCAGCAGGGCATCGATGCCGTCGATGCCACGGAACAGACGTGCCAGCCGGTCATCCTTGTGCCAGCCCAGCAGCACATCGACCGAGACCTCCGGCAAGTGCGTGCGCAACATGGCGAGCACGTGCCGAAAGGCGCCGATGCCGACCAGGTTGTCGCCAAGATTCGAGCCAAAGGCATTGATGAGCAGCAGCCGAAAGTGCTGTCGATGGGGGTGGGTCGCCTTCAGGGCCTGCAACTGCGTGGCCAGGCAGCCGGGTGCTGCCTCGGCCACCGGGTCGGCGTAAGCCCCGGCACCCAAGGTGACCGGCAGCCCGGGCACTCGGGCCAGGGCGGCAGGCGCCAACAGGCGCAGCGTGCCGTCGAGAGCCTCGACCCGATAGACCTCCTTGATGGCGGCACGCACGCATTCGACTTCGCGCTGCGCGGCAACGTAGACCTCGGTGGTTGCAGGGGCGGACAACTGGGTGGCCGGCTGCAGGGTCTTGCGCTGACCGCGGGCGTGCAAGGTCAGCGGACGGGTGACGAAATAGGCGTACATCGGGTGTCGATCTCCTGAATCCGTGCCTCCACCTCGACGCTGGAGCGCCGTGCGGGTGTGGCCGGGCATGGGCTTGGACGCAGCGCTGCCGGTGCGCGCCGGCGTGTCCGGCAGCGACATCGTACCCAGCCGCCTGGGCCGGCCGCCGCAAGGCAGTGGCGACATCGACGTTCGCGGCGCCGATGTCGGTCCATGGGCCAGGACATCCGCCCCTGCACCGCGCTTCAGGGCCCGATCCCGGGCCGATCCACGAGAGCCGGCGGTTACACTGCCGGCGTCGTTGCCCAGCGCTCGGCAAGGGGCGCTGGCCTTGATTCGAACGAGGCCGGCGGCCGTCCCGGCTCCTGCCGGCCCGCGGCACACGGATGACCCAAGGACACCCCCCATGAACCTGACGATGATCCAAGCCGGCCCTGCCGCGCGCCGCTGGCTCCCACTTGCCGCCCTGGCCGCGGCCGCGCTGCTGGCAGGCTGCGGCGACAAGAAGGAAACGGCTGCCAGCCAGACTGCGGCCAAGGTCGACAAGGAAGAAGTCACCGTCCAGCAGGTCAACTTCGTGCTGCAGCAACAGCGCAACCTGCGCCCCGAGCAGGCCGATGCCGCCAGCAGACAGATCCTGGAACGTCTGATCGACCAACAGCTGGCCGTGCAGAAGGCCGACGACCTGAAGCTCGACCGCGACCCGCGGGTCGTGCAGCAACTCGAAGCGGTGCGCCGCGAGGTGCTGGCCCGCGCCTACGTCGAAAAGATCGGCGAAGCTGCTGCCAAGCCGACGCCCGAAGAGGTCAAGAAGTACTACGACGACAAGCCGGCGCTGTTTGCCGACCGCCGCATCTACAGCATCCAGGAGATCGGCATCGAAGCCCGGCCCGAGCAGGTGCAGGTGCTGCGCGACCAGCTCGCCGCCAGCAAGAACATCAACGAGTTCGTCGAATACCTCAAGGCCAACGACTACAGGTTCGCGGGTAACCAGGCCGTGCGCGCCGCCGAGCAGTTGCCGCTGAGCAGCCTGGACGCGTTTGCGCGCATGAAGGACGGCCAGGCCGCCGTGGTGCCCGCGCCCAACGGCGTGCAGGTGGTGGTGCTGGCCGGCTCGCGCCGCCAGCCGGTGTCCGAGGAACAGGCCCGCCCGGCCATCGAGCAATACCTGCTCAACGACCGCAAGCGCAAGCTCGTCGAAGAAGACATGAAGGGTCTGCGCGCCGCAGCGAAGATCGAATACGTGGGCAAGTTCGCCGAACTCGCGGCGTCGGCGCCCGCGGCCGCGGCAGCGCCCGCCAGCGCGGGCGCCACCGACACGAACAAGGACACGGGGCTCAAGTGAGCCCCCGATCTGGTTCGTGGGGGCATTGCTGCTGGCCGCTGCGTGTACTGTGGGCGCCGGCGGGCAAGCGAATCGGCCGTGCCACAAGCGCGAAGGACCCTGATTGAACACCGACGCGCTGCCGCTGGGTGACTGGCGCGAGGCCATCATCGACATCGCACGTGAGGCGGGCGAGGTCGTGATGTCGGTGTATGCCACCGACTTTGCCGTGCGCGGCAAGAGCGACGCCTCGCCCGTGACCTTGGCCGACGAACGCGCCGAGGCTGTCATCGTGCAACGCCTGCGCGACTTGACGCCGGACATCCCCATCGTGGCCGAAGAGGCGGTGGCCGCCGGCCAGGTGCCCACCGTGGGGCGACGCTTCTGGCTCGTCGACCCGCTCGACGGCACCCGGGAATTTGCCAGCCGCAACGGCGAGTTCACGGTGAACATTGCACTGATCGAAGACGGCGTGCCGGTGCTGGGCGTGGTG
>JACZKT010000438.1 GCA_014859905.1 Rubrivivax sp. | reverse complement strand
AGCGGTGCGGCCAGCAGCGCGCGGCGCGCCGGCGTCATGCCTGCAGACGGCCTCTCACGCTGGCCACGGCCTCGGCCAGCGGCAGCACCGTCGCCGCGGCGTCGCGGCGGCCCTGCACTTCCACCGTGCCGGCCTTGAGACCGCGGTCGGACACCACCACGCGCAGCGGCACGCCGATGAGTTCCCAGTCGGCGAACATGGCGCCCGGCCGTTCGCCGCGGTCGTCGAGCACGACGTCGATGCCGGCTGCCGCCAGTTGGTCGTGCAGGCGGTCGGCGGCGGCCTGCACGTCGGCACTGCGCTCGTAACCGATGGGGCAGACAGCCACCGTGAACGGCGCCATCGACTGCGGCCAGACGATGCCGCGCTCGTCATGGTTCTGCTCGATCGCCGCGCCCAGCAGGCGCGTCACGCCGATGCCGTAGCAGCCCATCACGAAGACCTGCGGCTTGCCGCTTTCGTCCAGGTAGGTGGCCTTCATGGCGTCGCTGTACCTGGTGCCGAGCAGGAAGATGTGGCCGACCTCGATGCCGCGCTGGATCGCCAGCACACCCAGCCCGTCGGGCGACGGGTCGCCGGGCACGACGTTGCGGATGTCGGCCACGAGGTCGGGCTCGGGCAGGTCGCGGCCCCAGTTGGCGCCGGTGTGGTGGAAGTCGGCCTCGTTGGCGCCACAGACGAAGTCGCTCATCAAGGCCACCGTGCGGTCGGCCACCACCTTGACCGGCTTGCGCGTGGCGATCGGGCCCAGGTAGCCCGGCTTGCAGCCGAAGTGGTCCTCGATCTCGGCCCCGGTGGCGAAGCGGAAACCTGCCTTGAGGCCCTCGACCTTGCCGGCCTTGACCTCGTTCAGGCTGTGGTCGCCACGCACCAGCAGCAGCCAGACGGTGGTGTTGACGATGTCATCGCGTTCGTTCTTCTCGTCGGTGGCCAGCACCAGCGACTTCACCGTGCGCTGCAGCGGCAGGCCCAGCAACTCGGCGACCTCTTCGCAAGTGGCCTTGCCCGGCGTCGGCGTCTTCACCAGCGGTTGCGCGGCCGCGGCGCGCTCCTTCAGCAGCGCCAGCGCTTCGGCCAGTTCGATGTTGGCCGCGTACTCGCTCGTCGGGCAGTAGACGATGGCGTCCTCGCCGGTGTCGGCGATGACCTGGAATTCCTGCGAGACGTCGCCGCCGATGGCGCCGGTGTCGGCAGCGACGGCACGGTAGCGCAGGCCCATGCGGTCGAAGATGGCGCAATAGGCGCGGTGCATCGCGTCGTAGCTGCGGCGGCCGGCCTCGAAGTCACGGTCGAAGGAATAGGCGTCCTTCATCGTGAACTCGCGGCCGCGCATGACGCCGAAGCGCGGCCGGCGCTCGTCGCGGAACTTGGTCTGGATGTGATAGAAGTTGCGCGGCAGTTGCCGGTAGCTGCGCAGTTCCTGGCGCGCGATGTCGGTGATGACTTCTTCGCTGGTGGGCTGGATCACGAAGTCGCGGTCATGGCGGTCCTTGACGCGCAGCAACTCGGGGCCGTACTTCTGGAAGCGCCCGGTCTCCTGCCACAACTCGGCCGGCTGTACCACGGGCATCAGCAGTTCCACGGCGCCGGCGCGGTTCATCTCTTCGCGGATGATGCCCTCGACCTTGCGGATCACGCGCAGGCCCAGCGGCATGTAGCTGTAGATGCCGGCGCCCAGGCGCTTGATGAAGCCGGCGCGCAGCATCAGCCGATGGCTGGCGACCTCGGCGTCGGCGGGCGCTTCCTTGAGCGTGGAAATGAAGGTCCGGGAGGCTTTCATGGGGCTTGGGCTGCACGCGGCGCCGGGCCGCTGGCAAGGCCCCACGGAGGCCCGCAAAGACCTCCACAGGCGCATGCGGGTTAGCGCGGGTTCGCGCGCCGCACCGCGCCGGTGCAATAATGAAATCAGTGACAAATTCGGAATTTGATTATGCTCGACCGGGAAGGCTTCAGGCCCAACGTCGGCATCATCCTGCTCAACTCGCGTAATCAGGTCTTCTGGGGCAAACGGCTGCGCACGCACTCGTGGCAATTCCCGCAGGGCGGCATCAACTACGGCGAGTCGCCAGAGCAGGCGATGTTTCGCGAACTGCATGAAGAAGTGGGTTTGCGCCCCGAGCACGTGCAGATTCTCGCCCGCACGCGCGACTGGCTGCGCTACGAGGTGCCCGACCACTTCATCCGCAAGGATGCGCGCGGGCATTACCGCGGCCAGAAGCAGATCTGGTTCCTGCTCCGGCTCACGGGTCGCGACAGCGACATGAACCTGCGCGCCACCGACCACCCGGAGTTCGACGCCTGGCGCTGGAACGATTACTGGGTGCCACTGGACGTCGTCATCGAGTTCAAGCGCGGCGTCTACGAGATGGCGCTCACCGAACTGGCGCGCTACCTGCCGCGCGTGAGCCACCAGAACCGCTATCTGCGCGCCGGCTTGCGCTCGCAGCGGCCCGAAGCGGAAGCGCAGCCGTTCCCGCCGCTGCCGCCCGAGTCCAACCCGACACCGGCGAAGTGAGCGACCCGGTGGGCGTGCCGCGTCAGCCGCGCGGCACGCGGCGTCGCTGCGGCGACCGCATCTACACCAGCACCAGGTTGGTACGGTGGATCAGTTCCGGCTCGTTGGCGTAGCCCAGCAGCGCCTCGATCTGCGCCGAAGGCTTGCGCGCAATGAGCCGCGCCTCGGCGGCCGAGTAGTTCGCCAGCCCGCGCGCCACCTCGGCACCGGCCAGCGTGCGCACCGCGATGACGTCGCCGCGGGCGAATTCGCCGGTCACCTCGCGCACGCCGATCGGCAGCAGGCTCTTGCCTTCGTCGCGCAGCTTGGCCACCGCGCCGTCGTCGACCACCACCGCACCGCGCAACTGCAGGTGGTCGACCATCCACTGTTTGCGCGCCGCCAGCTTGGCCGTGCCGGCCACCAGCGCGGTGCCGATGGCCTCGCCGGCGGCCAGGCGCAGCAGCACGTCGTCTTCGCGGCCCCAGGCGATGACGGTGCTGGTGCCGCTGCCCGCGGCTCGTTTGGCGGCCAGGATCTTCGTCAGCATGCCGCCGCGGCCGATGCCCGAGCCGACGCCGCCGGCCATCGCCTCCAGCGCCGGGTCGCCGGCGGTGGCTTCGGCGATGAAACGCGCCTGCGGGTCCTTGCGCGGGTCGGCTGCATACAGGCCGCGCTGGTCGGTGAGGATGACGTAGGCGTCGGCGTCCACCAGGTTGGCCACCAGGGCGCCCAGGGTGTCGTTGTCGCCGAACCTGATCTCGTCGTTGACGACGGTGTCGTTCTCGTTGATGACCGGGATCACCTTCAGCGCCAGCAGCGTGAGCAGCGTCGAGCGCGCGTTGAGGTAGCGCTCGCGGTCGGCGAGGTCGGCGTGCGTGAGCAGCACTTGCGCGCTGGCCATGCCGTGCGCGGCCAGCCGCGACTCGTACATCTGCACCAGCCCCATCTGCCCCACCGCGGCGGCGGCCTGCAGTTCGTGCAGTTCCTTCGGCCGCTGCGTCCAGCCGAGGCGCTTCATGCCTTCGGCGATGGCGCCGCTGGAGACCATCACCAGTTCGCGGCCCTGCCTGGCCAGCGCGGCAAGCTGGCGCGACCAGTTCCCGATGGCCTCGGCATCGACACCGCGGCCTTCGTTGGTGACGAGGCTGGAGCCGACCTTGACGACGATGCGGCGTGCGCCGGCAAGCAGGCTAGGCATGCGGCGCCGGCGTTTCGTCGTCGAAGCGCGGGTCGGGCAGCGGCTCTTCGCGCTGGTACTCGGCCACATGCGTCCAGATGGCCTCGAGCAGCGGCTGCAGCCCCTCGCGCGCCAGCGCCGAGATCGTGAACACCGGCCCCTTCCAGCGCAGCCGGCGCACCCAGTCCTCGACGCGCTGCTCGCGTTCGGCCGCCGGCACCATGTCGATCTTGTTGAAGACCAGCCAGCGCGGCTTGGCGTGCAGCTTGGGGTCGTACTTCTTCAGCTCGGCGGCGATGGCGCGCACCTGCAGCACCGGGTCGGCGTCGTCGAAGGGCGCGGCATCGACGATGTGCAGCAGCAGCCGCGTGCGCTGCAGGTGGCGCAGGAACTGGTGGCCCAGGCCCGCCCCTTCGCTCGCGCCTTCGATCAAGCCCGGAATGTCGGCAACGACGAAGCTGCGTTCGGGGCCGACCCGCACCACGCCGAGGTTGGGGTGCAGCGTCGTGAAGGGGTAGTCGGCGATCTTCGGCCGCGCATTGGAGATCGCCGCAATCAACGTCGACTTGCCGGCGTTGGGCATGCCCAGCAGCCCGACGTCGGCGAGCACGCGCAGCTCGAGCTTCAGCTTGTAGGCCTCGCCGGGCCAGCCGGGCGTCTTCTGGCGCGGGCTGCGGTTGGTGCTGGTCTTGAAGTGCAGGTTGCCGAAGCCGCCGTCGCCCCCCTTGGCCAGCAGCGCGCGCTGGCCGTGTTCGAGCAGTTCCACCATCACGGCGCCGGTTTCGGTGTTGGCGATGATGGTGCCCACCGGCATGCGCAGCTCGATGTCGGGTGCGGCAGCGCCGTACTGGTCCGAGCCGCGGCCCTGCTCGCCGTTCTTCGCGATGTGGCGGCGCGCGTAGCGGTAGTCGATGAGGGTGTTGATGTTGCGGTCGGCCAGCGCCCAGACGCTGCCGCCGCGGCCGCCGTCGCCGCCGTTGGGGCCGCCGAAGGGGATGAACTTCTCGCGCCTGAAGCTCGCGCAGCCGGCACCGCCATCGCCGGCGGCGATGTCGATCGTGGCTTCGTCGACGAATTTCATGGTCAGCGGATGGTAGCGGTGCCGGGGCAGCGGATAAACGACGAAGCCCCGGCAGGCCGGGGCTTCGCGCAGCAGCGAAGTGGCTCGTCAGACCGGCTTCACGAACACGGTCTGGCGGTTCTGCGCGCCCTTGATGTCGAACGACACCGCGCCGTCGACCAGCGCAAACAGCGTGTGGTCGCGGCCCATGCCGACACCAACGCCGGCGTGGAACTTGGTGCCGCGCTGACGGACGATGATGCCGCCGGCGTGGATCTGCTGGCCGCCGAAGACCTTCACGCCCAGCATCTTGGGCTGCGAATCGCGGCCGTTGCGGGTCGAGCCGCCGCCTTTTTTCTGTGCCATGGTGGGTGCTCCTTCTAGGCGTTGATCGAGCCGATCTGCAGCTCGGTGTAGGTCTGGCGGTGGCCGCCGTGCTTCTGGTAATGCTTGCGGCGGCGCATCTTGAAGATGCGCACCTTGTCGTGCTTGCCCTGCGCCAGCACCGTGGCGGTGACGTGGGCACCCGTGACCCAGGGCGCCCCGACCTTCAGCTCGGCGCCGCTGCCGACGGCGAGCACCTGGTCGATGACGATTTCCTGGCCCACGTCCGCAGCTATCTGTTCTACCTTGATCTTTTCGCCGGCTGCAACCTTGTATTGCTTGCCACCGGTTTTTATGACCGCGTACATGTGTGACCTCTCTAAGGACTGCCGCGCGCAGGTTCATCCAGATGCGGCGTCCCCATGGAAGCCGCCCGCC
>JACZKT010000437.1 GCA_014859905.1 Rubrivivax sp. | reverse complement strand
GCCAGCGCGTCGGCCAGCACGGCCCTCACCGGCCGGCCGCCGGCCAGACCGAGCTGCAGCACGGCCATCACCTGCGGCGCGTCGGCTTCACCGGGCAGGCGCGTGATCTCGGCTCCTGCGGGCGTGAACAGCACCACCGTCGGGTAGCCGCTGACCTTGAAGCGGCGCCCCAGCTTCTGCGCGCCGGGGCGGTCGCCGTCGACGTGCACGGCGACGAAGCTGCGCGACAGCGCGGCGAAGTCCTGGCGGTTGAAGAAGGTCGCCTTGAGCTGGTTGCACGGCGGGCACCAGGTGGCGCCCCAGTACAGGAGCACGGGCTTCTTTTCGGCGTGCGCCTGGGCGAAGGCGCGTTCGATGTCGGCGTCGGCGGCGGCCGGGAGCCAGGCGACGTTGGTGGAGGGCAGGCCGGGGGCGGCAGCGGCGGTACCGCCCAGGGCAAGCAAGGTGGCAATGCAGGCCGCGACGCGCAGCGGTTTCATGGTCTTGAACTCCGGTGGAGGCCAGCCGCTGCGGCAGGCTCGTCGCTCGCCGGGGCGGGCCCGAATGTCGGTGATTGTGAGCCGCCGGAGCGCCGCCACTGCGGGCTTACGCGGTTGGCGGTCCGCGACTGGGGTCATCCCCGCCCCTCATCTGCGGGGTGGGGCACGGAAATTTCGCACGCAGGCTGCCACTGCCGGGGCAACGCGCAACGCGGTCGCTGCGCGGGCTCTTAGCATCCTCCAATGATGTCTACCCTGGCCCACCTTCCGCGTCGGCGATGGCCCTCCCTGCGCGGCGTGGCCCTGGCCTTGCTGCTGGCGGGCGGCGCCGCCCAGGCCGCCGACGGCAAGGCTTCGCAGTATTACGAAGACGCACTGGTGCGCTATGAGAAGAAGGATGTCACCGGCGCCATCATCCAACTCAAGAACGCGCTCAAGGCCGACAAGAACATGTTGCCGGTGCACGTGCTGCTCGGCAAGGCGCTGCTGGCCAACAGCGAGGTGGCCGCGGCGGAGGTGGCATTCAACGAAGCCCTGCGGCTGGGAGTCAATCGTGCCGAAGTGGTAGTGCCACTGGCAAGATCGCTGGTCGGCCAGGCTCGTCTCGAAGAACTCGTGGCCGCCGGTCCGCGTTTCGACAGCGCAGGCCTGCCGCCTGGCGTACGACAGGAGTTGCTGTTGGTCCAGGGTTCCGCGCACTCGGATCTCGGTGCCTCTCGCAAAGCCCTCCAGGCCATTCAGGAAGCGCGCGCGATCAACCCGAATGCGCCCGACTCGTGGCTTGCCGAAGTGCCCGTACAGATTCGCGCCGGGCGGTTCAAGGAAGCCATTGATGTTGCAGAGCGGGCGCTCACGTTGGCGCCGGGCATAGCCGAAGCACACTACCTTCGTGGTTCCGTCGCGCACGCACAGGGCAACACCCAGGCGGCATTGGCCGCCTACGACCGCACTCTCGCCATCCAGCCCACACACCTTGAGGCCAGGGTCTCGCGCGCCGGTCTCTACATGGACATGGGCAGACTCGACGACGTCGCCAGGGAAGTGGCTGAGGCGCGACGGCTG
The DNA here is from genome assembly GCA_014859905.1 of Rubrivivax sp. Classification (GTDB taxonomy): domain Bacteria; phylum Pseudomonadota; class Gammaproteobacteria; order Burkholderiales; family Burkholderiaceae_C; genus Rubrivivax. The sequence goes on along the minus strand of JACZKT010000437.1, from coordinate 4,708 downwards.
GCGCCGAGCGACCCGCGCCCAACCTACCTCGGCGCGCTCGTCGCTGACCGAAATGGCGACGCCAAAGCGTCCCGGGCAGCGCTGGCCGAGATCACGGCGCTGCTCGATCCCGTGCCCATCGGCTTCATGCGCTTCCGGCCGCAGATGCTGATGCTGGGGGGCCTGGCCCACTTCGGCCTCGGCAACAACGAGAAGGCCCGGCCGTACCTCGAGGCCGTCGTCCGTCAGCAGCCCGACGCGCCTGCCGGAAAGTTGTTGTCGCAGATCTACCTGGCCGACCGGGACTACGACCGCACCATCGAGACGCTGGAGCGATACCTCAAGGTCCGACCAGGCGACACCCAGGCGGTGGTGCTACTGGCCACGGCGCAAATGAGCAAGGGGCGCTCTGCGCGCGCGATACAGTTGTTGCAGGATGCGCTGAGGAAGCAGGACTCGCCGCGGCTGCACGCCTTTCTAGGCTTGACGCTGGCCGGCGACGGCAAGCTCGCGGACGCGTTGCTCGAACTCGAAAGGGCCTACCGTAAAGACCCCTCGCAAGTGGCGGCCGGAGCCGCCCTGATCGACCTGTACCTGCGCAACAAGCAGCCGGGCAAGGCGCTGGAGATTGCCGAGGCCCTGGTCAAGAAGGCGCCCAGGGAAGCCCAGTATCACGCCTTGTTCGGCCACGCGCGCGCAGCCGCCGGCCAAGGTACCCGCGCCCGCGCATCCTACGAGCAGGCACTGAAGCTGGACCCCGGCTTCACGGCCGTGCAATTGGGTCTGGCGCGATTGGACTTGCACGAGCGACAGGACGAGGAGGCCGCGAAGCGCCTAGCCGTCATCCTCGGCCGCGACGAGAAGAACGTCGAAGCCTTGATGGAGTCGGCCCTGCTCGCTGAAAGGCGTGGCCAGGCTGCTGACGCGACGCGACTGATGTCAAAGGCTTCGGATCACAGCGCCCGAGGCAATCTGGGCGCCGCGCTGGGGTTGGTCGACCTGCACCTTCGCGGCGGCCGCATCGACGCCGCCAAGGAGGCCTTGAAGGCTCTGGAGATCAAGGATCGCGACAGCTTGCCCGTGCTGATGACGGGCGCGCGCGTATACCTGGCAGCGAAGGAGCCTCAGGAGGCGCAGCTGAACCTCACACGCGCGAGCCGCACCGCGGACTTCGACGCCCCCACGCTGGTGCAGGTTGCCCTGTTGCAGCTTGCTGCCCTCGATGCGAAGGGCGCGCTCTACACCGCAAGCAAGGCCCTACAGGCAGACCCCGACTTCCTGCCAGCGAAAGCCCTGTCTGTGGATGCCAACCTGCGGGTTGGCGAGTTGGCGGAGGGCGAGAAGATCGCCCGCCAGATCGAAAGAAGCGAGCCTCAACTGGCCCTGTCCAGCGCCTTGCTGGGTGACGTGGCCGCTGCACGAGGCCAGACCGCGGCCGCACTGGACGCATACAAGCGCGCCCACCAGTTGGAGCCCAGTTCGACAAGCCTGATCCGATTGCACCGACTGCAGGAGCGGCAAGACCCGCTGGGCGCCACACAGCTGGCCGAGGCTTGGCTGAAGTCCCACCCGGGCGATGTCCAGGTTCGCCGCCTGTTAGCAGACAGCTACGCGCGTGCGGGTAAGCTGACGCACGCCCGCGGCATGTACGAAACGCTGGTGGCAGCGATGCCCGACGACGCCGAAGCCCTGAACAACCTGGCCAACGTGCTGCTTCTGCAGAAGGACCCCAAGGCCTTGCTGGTGGCTGAACGGGCTTTGGATCGGAAGCCGGGCGCCGCTCACATCATCGGCACCACGGGCTGGGCCGCGTTCCAGGCCGGCCAGGCCGAGCGCGCCCTGCAGTTGCTGCGCGACGCTCGCCTGCGCGACCCCAGCAACGCCGACACGCGGTATTTCCTGGGCGCGGTGCTGGCCAGCAAGGGACGCAATGCGGAAGCGCGTGACGAACTGCAGGGGGCGATGAAGTCCGGGGCTGCCTTCAGCAACGCTAAGGCTGCGCAGAATCTGCTCGAAACCCTCAAGTAGGGTGTATCGAATTGTGTCGCTCCTCCTTACATTTCATCCGACTCAAGACGCCAATCAAGCCGAACGCCTTTGATTTACAAGGAAATTTCTCTTTCGGCACAGATTTCGCTTGCGATCACACCAACCAGGCGACGAGCAGTCACCGGCAATATGAAGAAGGCGGGTACACATGAGACTCATTCATAGTAGCTTCGTGGCTTGCGTAGCTGTGGTGCTGGCAGCGGTGGCCCCTGGGGAGGCCGCGGCGCAGTCCACGTGGAATCTGGGTTCAGCGGCATGCGGTAGTGGCGGTGGCACCCAATACACGACGCTGACCTGCACGGGTTCGAGCACCACCGAGGTCGCCACCATGACCGCCTGGGGCAACACCGGCAACTCGGGTACGACTTTCGTGCAGGGGACGTTGGCCAACTGGGATCCCAATGGATTCGGCGCCATCACGGGCAGCAGAGAAGGAACGAGAAACGGCCACCACGCCTTCGACAGCAAGACCGCTGCCTGCGGAACTTCTTCGAGCCCAACCAACGCGAACTGTGGCGGCTCGACGGAGTTGATGTTGATTTCGTTCGGTCCCTACAAGGTGAACCTCACGTCGATTGCGATCGGGTGGTCCTCGGGTGACGCCGACGTTTCCATGCTGCGCTGGGACGGTTCGGGTGATCCTTCGTTGGTGGGCAAGTCGACCTCCACACTAGCCGGCTGGACGCTGGTAGGCAGCCAGGATCTAGACGAACTGGGCAAGAACTTCGACAACCCCAATACCTCTGGTACGACGCTCGACGCGTACAAGTCCACGATCGGTCTCGGCAACCAGGTCTCCAGCTACTGGATGATCAGCACCTATTTCGGCACGAACGACGGCAACCTGAACGCAGGCAACGACGCCTTCAAGGTTCTGAATTTCACGGCCAACATCTGCACGTCCGGCAACTACTCCGGAGGCAATGGCGGCAACGGGGGCACCTGCTCCACCGGCTCGGTTCCTGAGCCAGGCTCCCTGGCGCTGGCCGGTCTGGCACTGTTCGGCGTGGTCGCCGGCCGCCGCAGGGGTAGGGCTATCGTCTGAGATCGTTGATACGGCGCGGCGCGACTGGCGTGCCGCGGGCTTGACGAAGGAACCGTCGACGACGACCCATTCTTCCGTGGGCCCCGGTCTCGACACATGGCGAGTTGCTTTTGCCTACGTCGCCCGCTTGCAGCGCAAACAACTGGCCCCGGACCTGGCCTTTGGAGTGACGCAGCAGCCTTCAGGTGAGCACCCTATCGCCGTGATCGGTCTGCCAGAGAGTGTGGCATTCCGTGCGCCAAGACGAAGCTCCTCCAAATAGCGGATCCGGTCACGGGCCTTCGGCATCGTCCGGCGTCGTTGATGCGGGTGGGCGGCGCACGCCGGGGCTCACGGAGCGCGTTCCAGGCGCCGAGCCGGCACTCCTCCGGCGCTGGCGCACGCCCGCCAGATCGGCGCCTGCCGCGGCCTTATTCGACGACCTGCACGCCCTTCCAGAACGCCACGCGGTCCTTGATCTGGGCCGCCGCTTCCTTGGGCTCGGGGTAGAACCACACCGCGTCCGGGTTGGCGTCGCCGTTGACGAACAGCGTGTAGTAGCTGGCCTGGCCCTTCCACGAGCACATCGTCTTCGTGTTGCTGGGCAGGATGAAGTCGCGCCTCAGCGACGCGGCCGGAAAGTAATGGTTGCCCTCGACGACCACGGTGTCGTCGCTCTCGGCCACGACGGTGCCCTTCCAGACGGCTTTCATCGCTCTTGCTCCGTGTGTTTCGCAGGCCGCCAGCCTAACACCAGCGCCGCTGAACGCTGCGTGCAGGCCCGCGCAATCCCGGCGGGCGCAGCGCTCGCTACAGTCTCGTCATGAGCACCGTCACCACCATCACCACCCCCACCGCCGTCACCACCCCGCGTACCGTCGAACGCCTGGTCCAGGGCCAGGCCACCAGCGACGGCGCCGGCGTCAAGCTCGTGCGCGTGCTGACGCAAAACCTGCAGCGCCGGCTCGACCCCTTCCTGATGCTCGACGCCTTCGGCACCGACAACCCGGGCGACTACATCGGCGGCTTCCCCGACCACCCGCACCGCGGCTTCGAGACCGTGTCCTACATGCTCGACGGCCGCATGCGCCACCGCGACTCGGCCGGCCACGAGGGGCTGGTCGGGCCCGGCGGCGTGCAGTGGATGACGGCCGGCCGCGGCCTCGTGCACAGCGAGATGCCCGAGCAGCAGGCCGGCCGCATGGAGGGCTTCCAGCTCTGGCTCAACCTGCCGGCGCGCGACAAGATGCGGCCGCCCTGGTATCGCGACATCCCGGCGCACGAGATCCCGGAGGCCTCGGCGCCGGGGGTACGCGTGCGCGTGATCGCCGGCCAGGCGCTGGGCGTGGCCGGTGCCATGCAGCGCGAGGTCACCGAGCCGGTCTTCCTGGACCTGCATCTGGAGCCGGGTGCGGACTTCGCGCTGCCGCTGCCGGCCGGCCACAACGCCTTCGTCTACGTCTATCGCGGCGCGCTGCGCATCGCCGGCACGCCGGTGCCGCAGCAGCGCATGGCGATCCTGGCCAACGCGCCGCAGGCCGACGGCGTGGCGCTTGTCGCCGATGCCGCCGGCGCACGCGCCATCCTCGTCGCCGGCCGGCCACTGAACGAGCCCATCGCACAGCACGGGCCGTTCGTGATGAACACGCAGCAGGA
>JACZKT010000436.1 GCA_014859905.1 Rubrivivax sp. | reverse complement strand
GGACACCGTGGTGCAGGACCTGCTGACCGGCGGCCCCGAGGCGCAACGCGAGATCAAGCAGCTCTTCGCGCAATTCGAAGTGGGCCCGATCACCGCCGAGGTGCGTGAACTCACGGCACGGACCATCGCCCGCGTGCGCGGCAGCGACGAGGCGCGCGAGGGCTTCGCCGCCTTCCTGGGCAAACGCCCGCCAGACTGGAACTCCCGATGACGACATTGACGAACGCCCCGCTCCTGATCGTCGGCGCCGGCATCATGGGCGCCGGCATCGCGCAGGTGGCGGCGCAGGCCGGCCACAGCGTGCACCTGTACGACCTGCGTGCAGGGGCCGCTGCCGAGGCCAAGGCCCGGCTCGGCGCCACGCTCGACGGCCTGGTCGCCAAGGGCAAGCTCGCCGCCGAGGCGGTGCAGGCCACGCTGGCGCGCATCGAGCCGGTGGCCACGCTGCAGGCCGCGTCCTCGGCGCGGCTGGTGGTCGAGGCCATCGTCGAGCAGCTCGACGCCAAGCGCAGCCTGTTCAGGCAACTCGAAGAGCTGCTCGATGCCGACGCGGTGCTGGCCACCAACACCTCGTCGATCAGCGTCACCGCCATTGCCGGCGGCCTGCAGCACCCGGCGCGCGTGGTCGGCATGCACTTCTTCAACCCGGTGCCGCTGATGAAGCTGGTGGAGGTGGTGTCGGGCCTGCAGACGGCGCCCGCGGTGGCGCAGGCCGTTTTCGAGCTGGCCCAGGCCTGGGGCAAGGTGCCGGTGCATGCGAAGAGCACGCCGGGTTTCATCGTCAACCGCATCGCCCGCCCCTACTACGGCGAAACGCTGGCGCTGCTGCAGGAACAGGCCGCGCCGCCGCCGGTGCTCGACGCCTGCCTGAAGGCGGCCGGCTTTCGCATGGGGCCCTGCGAACTGATGGACCTGGTCGGCCACGACACCAACTTCGCCGTCACGGCCTCGGTGTTCGCGGCCAACTTCAACGACAAGCGCTACGTGCCTTCGCTGGAGCAGCGCGAGATGGTCGACGGCGGCCTGCTCGGCCGCAAGAGCGGGCGTGGCTTCTACACCTACCCGGCCGGGGTGCCGGCACTGCCGGTGCCCGTGTTCGAGGCCCCGGCCACGGCGCGCGAGGTGGCGGTGCACGGCACGGGAGCCATCGCCGACGCGCTGGAGCAGGCGGCCGCGAAAGCGCTGGCCGCGCAGGGCTGGGGTCCGTCGCGCATCCGCGACAGCGGCTGGACGGGCCTGCAGGTCGACGGCGCCCGGCTCGTGCTGACCGACGGCACGCCGGCCTGCGAGATCGCGGCTCGCACCGGCTGTGCCGACACCGCCGTCTTCGACCGCCCCATGCTGCTGCCGGCAGCCACCGGCCAGGCCCTGGCCTACGCCGTCAACGCCGGCGCCACTGCGGCCTGGAAAGCCCAGGCGCCGGCCTGGCTGCATGCGCTGGGCTTCACGCCCTTGCCGCTGGCCGATGCGCCGGGCCTGGTGGTGGCGCGCACGCTGGCCATGCTCGTCAACGAGGCCGCCGACGCCGTGCTGCAGGGGGTTTGCTCACCCGCGGGCGCCGACGCGGCGATGAAGCTGGGCGTCAACTACCCCGCCGGCCCCTTCGAGTGGCTGCGGAGCTGGGGCGCCGCGGGCGTGATCGGTGTGCTGGAAGCCCTCGACGCTGCCTACCGCGGCGAGCGTTACCGCGTCAGCCCGTGGCTGCGCCGCGGCACCGCACCGACCTGAGCGCGCGTGGCCGCCGGGGATCCGAGGCTGTGATCGTGAGCACGCGCATGCCCGTCATTCCGCCTCGAACACGAGGCGCCTGCCGCTGAGCCACACCGGCTTACCTGCCAGTGGATACCTGCTCCATCAAGGCCTCGAAGCTGTCGGGCGGATTGCCGGCTTTCAATATGCGCCGGAAGACGGCATGGACATCGGTGGCGCCGCCCTGCCTGCGCAAGGTGTTCGCGCCGTTGAGCCGGGCGTAAACGATGATCTCCTTGCTGGCGGAAAACTTGACGAACAAGCGCATGCGCCTGGGCAGGCCGTTGCCTTTGACCCTAAGCCGGCTCTGCCGGCTTGGCTTGAACACCTTGTCCTCCACTCGCAGTTCCCGCACCGCATCGTCAGGCAACAGATGCAGGCGCGGCGGCCGGCGCCCGCGCGTCACTCAAGTTCGTAGCGCTTGACCTTTCGCCACAGCGTGGACTTGTCGATGCCCAGGATCTCGGCGGCCGTGGTGCGGTTGCCCTTGGTCTCACGCAGCGTCTTGGCAATGAAGTAGGCCTCGATCTCCTCCAGGCTCTGCGGCTCCATGCCGTCGATCACGCGCACCGGGGAATCGCCTTCGGACACCAGGCCAGGCGGCAGCACGTCGACGTCGAGCCAGTCGCTTTCGGTCAGGATGATCATCGACTGGATGGCGTTCTCGAGTTCACGCACGTTGCCGGGCCAGTTGTGGCGCATCAGCGCGGCCAGCGCGCGCGGCGTCAGGCCCTGCACGGGCTTGCCCAGGCGCGTGACGTGGCGCGCCAGGAAGTGGTTGGCCAGCAGCGGGATGTCGCTGCGGCGCTCGCGCAGCGGCGGCATCACGATCTCGACGATCTTGAGCCGGTAGTACAGGTCCATGCGAAAGCCGCCCGCTTCCACCAGCGCCGGCAGCGGCCGGTTGCTGGCCGCGATCAGGCGCACGCTGGCATGCCGCGGCGTCGTGTCGCCCATGCGGTAGTAGGTGCCGTCCTGCAGCGTGCGCAGCAGCTTGGCCTGGAACGCCGCCGACGCGTTATTGACCTCGTCCAGGAACAGCGTGCCCTTGTCGGCGATCTCGAAGAACCCGGCCTTGGCGCGTTCGGCGCCGGTGAAGGCACCACGCTGGTGGCCGAAGAACTCGCTCTCGATCACGTTTTCGGCGATGGCCGCGCAGTTCAGCGCCACGAAGCGGCCCTCGCGGCGCTGGCTCATCAGGTGGATCTGCTGCGCCACCACCTCCTTGCCGGTGCCCGACTCGCCGGTGACGAGCACGCAACAGTCGTAGCCCGCCGAGGCGCGGATGAGCCGGCGCACCTGCTCGATGGCCGGGCTCTTGCCGATCAGGCCGTCCAGCGCGGTGTAAGCCAGCACGTTTTCACGCAGCCGTTCGTTTTCGCCGCTGAGCTGGTGGTGCTGCAGCGCGTGGCCCACCACCCGGCGCAGGTCGTCCAGCTCGAAGGGCTTGCGCAGGTAGTCGTAGGCGCCGGCCTTGAGTGCGTCGATGGCCGATTCCACCGTGGCATGGCCGGTGATCAGCACCACTTGTGTCTGTGCATTGCAGCGCTTGGCAAAACGCAGCACCTCGATCCCGCTGACCGAGGGCATGCACAGGTCGGTGAGCACCACCGCCACCTCGTGCCGCTCGAGGTGCTCCAGCGCCTCTTGCGCGCTGTCGGGGGCCACGACCTCGGCGTCGATGTCGCACAGGACCTCGGTGACCATGCGGCGCATGGCCACGTCGTCCTCGACGACCAGCACCACCGGCCGCGGTGACGCCATGGACTTCTCGGCAGGCGATGACATCGGTGCTCAGTGCGCCAGCGGCAGCGTCAGCACGAAGCGCGCGCCGCCGCTGTGTGCGGCGTCGCAATGCAGCGTGCCGCCCATGCGCGTGGTGATGGAGTGGCTGATGGCCAGGCCCAGGCCGGTGCCGTGGCCGCCCTTGGTCGTGAAGAAGGGGTCGAAGATGCGGCGCCGGTTCTCCGCCGGCACGCCCGGGCCAGTGTCCACCACGGTGACGAGGGCGAAGTCGCCCTCGCGTTCACAGCCCACCTGCACACGCGGCGCCGGGCCCCCGGTGGCGGCCTGCACGGCGTTGACCAGCAGGTTCACGAGCACGATCTCCAGCTGCCCGGCGCCGCCGCGCACGGCGATCGGCTCGGCCACGTCGACTTCGATCGGCACCTGCAGCCGCCGTCCCTGGCAGTTGGCGACGGCATCGGACATCTCGCGGACGAGCGCGGCGATGTCGCAATGCAGCGGCTGGCAGGCCGGCTGGCGGGCGTAGGCCAGCAGGTTGTCGATGATGCTCGAGCAGCGCTTGGACTCGGCGTGGATCACCCGCGCGTACTCGGCCTTGCGCTCGTCGCCGGCCTTGCCTTCGTTGAGCAGTTGCGCGTAGCCCATGATCGTGCCGAGCGGCGTGTTCAGCTCGTGCGCCACGCCGCCGGCCAGCTGCCCCATGGCCACCAGTTTCTCGGTCTGGTGGGTGATCTCCTCCAGGCGCTTGTACTCGGTCACGTCCTGCAGGATGACGGCCGCACAGGGGGCAGTGTCATCCTTGTGCCACTTGAAGAAGGTGAGGTTCAGCGACACACGCCGTGCATCGCCGCCGGCGTTGATGCACAGCAGCGCATTGCGCACCGGCTGGGCGCCGGCAAAGGCCTCGCGCAGCAGCGCCTGGCCGGCGTCGTCGATCTGGGTCAGCAGGAAGATGTCCTGCCCCATCAGCGCCGGCCCGCTCAGGCAGAACAGCGTCTCGGCCTGCAGGTTGCTGCCGGTGACACGGTGCTCGGCGTCCACGATGAGCAAGGCGCCGGGCAGACTCTGCAACACCGCCTCGTGGCTGTTGCGCTCGCCGATGATGGCCAGCTGCGCACGCTCCATCTCCGAGAACAGCGAGCCGAGGTCGCGGGCCAGGGCATCGTAGTCGTCGGCCAGCCCGGCGATCAGCCGCCGCGGCAGACCACTGATCGGCAACGGGCTCAGGCTGCCGTCGCGCGCGGCAGACACGGCTTCGTGCAGGCCCGCGACGGCGCGTCGGTAGGCCAGCAGCAGCGCCGCGCAGGCAGCCAGGGCCAGCGCCAGCAGCGCCGACACCACGGGCAGCCCCTGGCCCTGTGCCACCGCGATGGCGGTGCACGCAGCCAGCGCGAGGATCATCCCCAGCGCCAGCAGCGAGCGGGCGGGCCGCTGCGGCGTACTACCCGCCGAAGCGAGCGCACCCACGCCCGTGGCGAATCTGGAAAACCCCATGCCCATCCCCCTGGCAGCCTACCGAGTCAGGCCACGCTGCCTTGCCGCGGCGCGGTGGCTGTGGCCTGCCGGCGATGATGCCATCTCGGTCGGCCGTGGCGCCCCCAGGCAGATCCGGCTTCGGTGCCTGCCGCGCCGGCGACTCAGAAGATGAACTGCAAGCCGGCCGTGAACTGCCTGTAGTCGCGCTGCGCCGGGTTGCCCGGGTTCTGCACGTCGAACTTGACGTCCACGAACTCCGCGCTCAGCTTGAGCTGCTGGCCTTCGATGTAGTAGTGCGCGCCCAGGGAGTTCCACTTCTGGTCGCGGTAACCCATGGGCTGGTTGTAGGTGGACTTCTCGCTGCGCCCGAAGAACTGCAGCCGGCCGGGGCCGACCCTGCCGGGCAGCATGTAGCCGAGCTTAACGTAGTGGCCCTCGAGGTCGGTGCCTGCCGGCAGCGCTGCGTCGGGTGACAGGCCGAAATGCACCTTGCCCGTGTCGTACTTGACGACCGCGGCCGAGGCAGTGAAGGTGCCGGCCGACGTGGGCTGCTCGTAGAACACGTCCACCGTCCACGCCTTGTAGTCCTTGGGGTCGGTCATGCCCACGGCGTCGCCGTAGGCGACCTTGGCCTGGCGGTCCACCGCCGCGCCGATGGTCAGCACCCGCTTGGTCCCGAGGTAGGTGCCCCGATAGCCGTAGTCGGTCTCCGGGTCGAGCAGGCTGACGTGGATGCGCGCGCTCAGGCGCGGGCTGTCCTTCACCACCGGGTTGCCTTCGCGGCCGTCGGCGAACATGACACGGTAGTTCACCAGGCCGTCGGCCAGATTGCCCCACATCGCCACGCCGGTGTCGCGGCTGCCACCCCAGGGTGTGTACGAGAGCAGTTCCGCGCGGTCCATCGTCAGCGGATCGAAGCAGGCTTCGAGGTTCTCGCGCGTGAAGGTGTTCTTGAAGCGGCCGACGATGAAGCGCAGCGGGTCGCTGTGGTCGAAGGTGATGTAGCCGTCGCGGAAGAAGACGCTGCGATCGTCCTGACCGCCGCGGCTGTCGCCCGGAGCGTCGAGGTTGGCGTAGAAGCCCACCAGGTCGTTGTACTGGCCCGAGAAAGTCACGCGGTTGCGGCGCAGGAAGAAGTCGGTGGTCTTGCCGGCGTCGGTGGGCGAGGTGAAGTCGCGGTTCTGCGCCCAGGCCTGCAGCGAGTAGTTGAAGGTCAGACTGCCTTCCTTGCCGAAAGCGATGGTCGGGCCGGCGTGGGCCGCGGCGGCAAGCCCGATCAGCGCGGCGGCGCCCAGAGCGGCGCGCCGGCAGCGGGACTGCGGAGTTTGGTTTGGCTTCATGGTGGGTCTTGTCTCCTGGGCTTCACTTCTTCTGATAGGCGGCCATGAGCTTGGTCATGTCGTCACTCTTGTGGCATGCGGTGCAGGTCTCGGGTGCCGTGCGCGGGTCGACAACAATCTTGGCGTGCGCCAGATCGGCCTTCATGAGACGCGGATTGCCGCGGTGGCAGCCGGCGCAGGAGTCGTTGACGGTCTTGTGGTCGGTGTGCCACTTCCCGGGTTTGGGCGCCCCGGCCCGCGTGCCGTTGTGGCACTTGGCGCACGACGACGAACCCATGCCGCAGGCGTTGGCCAGGCCGATGGGCGAGACCTCGCGCATGCGCTCCTGCACGTCGGCCAGCGCCTCCTGACCCCAAGCCGGCGCGGCGGCTGTCTCGTTGGCCCGGTCCGCGCGCTGCGGGCTGCCCGCCAGCAAGGCCCAGGTCGTCACGACCAGCGCCAGCGTGAGCAGCCCGCCCACCACGCGCCGGCAGGCACGCCAGAGTTCGCGCAGTTCACGGGACAGGGTCGGGCGGTCGATCATGGCTTGCTCCTCGGGGTTTGGGTCTTGGTGCTGGCTACACTCTGGCGGGCGGCTGCCGCGTCGATCTCGTCTTCGGTGATCGGGTCGGCACACAGGCAGTTGGCGCCCCTGCCCTTGAACTTGAGCCGCCGTGACGGCCCGGGGTCCGCGCTGCGCGCGGGCGCGCTGTCCTTGGCCGACTCCCCGGCTGGCTCCTTGGCCGTGTCCTTGACGACCGGGGCCGACGCCGGCTGGGCCTGCACCGCAGCCACGGCGCAGCCCAGCAAGGCGGCGACCCACAAGGCACGTAAGTCAGTCATGGCGGGTTCCTCTCGAACCGGTGCGCGCAACACCGCCGGATCAGCACGTTGCGTGCCAGTGGCCGCCGCCCGATCGTGCCTGGGACGACCCGGCCCCAAGGCCACGCGGGGCGTTGCATTAACCCTGCACACGGCACGGGCCTTTCAATTTGCAACCACGCGCACCGGCTCGTCGACCTGCGCCGGCACTTCGATCACTGTGTCGGGCAGGCGAAAGCGCGCCGCCACGGCGGCCTGCCAGGCCTGGTGCAGCAGGGCGCGCGTGGTGTCGTCGAACTCCGGGTGGCGCGCGTCCATCTCGGCGAACATGCGTTCGTAGTGTTCGGCCGGTGCGACCTCGGTGCGCAGCACCACCTGCCAACGGCCCGGGCCGGCAGCGGTCTCGATGGCGATCGGGTGGCTGGCCCCCGGGGCCAGCCGGGTGTCCGCGACTTCGTTGGCCAGTGCCGTGTCCACCGCACGGCCGATCACGTGCGTGGCCAGGCGGCGGTTCAGCACCGGCCGTTCACCCTGCAGCAGCACGCTGACCTGGATCTTCGGCACCACGTAGGTCGGCAGGTAGTGCCCGGCGCCGGCGTTGGTCAGGGCAACATCGACGCGGATGCGCTGATCGTCCAGCCGACGCACCGTGATCTCCCGACGCAAGGCGTGCGCCACGGTTTCCGGGTCGTGGATGCCGCGCCAGAGGTGACGGCGCTGTGGCATGTGGCAGCCCTGGCAGGTCTGGCCGGCGGCGGCGGCCGGGCTGTTGCGCCATTCTTCGTAGGTGTCCTGCAGCAGCTTGCCGTTGACGCGGCGGCCGTCGGGCTCGAACTGGTGGCAGGTGCTGCAGAAGCGGCTGTCCGAGAACGCCGGCTCGGCCACGTAGCCGCCATGCGGCAGGTCGGGGTGCGGCTGCGGCCGGCCTTCTTGCGGCAGCGGCCCGTGGCGCCGGTGCTGGCGCACATGGCAGGCCG
>JACZKT010000047.1 GCA_014859905.1 Rubrivivax sp. | reverse complement strand
AGCGTGCCCTGCGCCACCACGGCGGCAGGCCAGTCGGCCGGCAGGCCGTGGGCGACGAGTTGCGTGCAGATCGTCGCCAGCCCCGACAGCCCCATGTAGATGACGACCGTCTGGCGCCGGCGCGCCAGCGCGGGCCAGTCGAGGTCGCAGCTGCCGTCCTTGAGGTGGCCGGTGACGAAGGTGCAACTCTGCGCGTAGTCGCGGTGCGTGAGCGGGATGCCGGCGTAGCTGGCCACGCCGCAGGCGGCGGTGATCCCGGGCACGACCTCGAAGGGCACGCCCTCGGCGGCCAGCACCTGCAGCTCTTCACCGCCGCGGCCGAAGACGAAGGGGTCGCCCCCCTTGAGCCGCACCACGTTGCGCCCGGCACGCGCCTGCCGCACCAGCAGCGCGTTGATGTCTTCCTGCGCCATGCTGTGGTGGCTGCGTTCCTTGCCGACGTAGACGCGTTCGGCCGCTGGGCCCACCAGCGCCATCACGCCGGGCCCGACGAGGTGGTCGTAGACCACGACGTCGGCCTGCGCCAGCAGGCGCGCCGCGCGCAGCGTCAGCAGATCGGGGTCGCCGGGGCCGGCGCCGACCAGGTGGACCGTACCGCAGCTGGCGCGGCAGGCGGCGATCATGGCGGGGATGTCGACGAAAGAATTCATGCCTGGCTCCATCGCAACGGCGGCACGCCCGTCAAGCACCACAGCTGCCGCAGCCGCCGCTGCTGCAAGCGTCGCGCGCCTTCGGCGCACCCGACTGGCAGGCCGTGCCGGCATCGTCGGGGGGCGGGATGAAAACGAAATCGAAGCGCCCGGGCCCGACTTCCACGTAGTCCAGCACGGTGCCGGCCAGCAGCGGCCGGCTCGGCGAGCCGACGAGCACGGTCAGGCCGTCGAAGGCTGCCGGCTCGTCGTCCTCGCGCTGCTCGTCGAAGCCCATGCCGTATTCGATCGAGCCGTCGGCCACTTGCCTGGCGGCCACGCGCAGGGCCATGCCGGCGGCATCGCTGCGCGCTGCAGCGGCCAGGATCTCGCTGGCGGCGGTGGTGGTGACGCTGAACATCGTGTCGCTCATTTCAGTGTTCTCCCTTGGTGCGCAGCAGCCCGGCGAGGCGGTTGCCCTGCTTCTGCGGCCCGCCGCGCGGGAACAGGTCGTGCAGATGGTGGTTGCTGCCACGCTGCGGCCCCCAGGCCTGCGTGAAGTGCTTGATCATCACGCGCACCTGCGCCTGCACGCCATGCTCGTGGTAGTACTGACGCAGGAAGCGGATGACTTCCCAGTGTTCCGGCGTCAGGGTCAGCTCCTCCTGGCGCGCCAGCGCGCGGGCGAAGGCTTCCGACCAGTCGTCCAGGTGCTGCAGGTAGCCTTCGCTGTCGGTCGGCACGGCGCGGCCTTCGACCTGCACCGTGCGCTGGAGAGTGTTGTGCATCGTCGTGTTCCGTTCGTTCATGCCGGCACGGCCTGGGCCGGGGACGCCGTCGCGGCCAGGCGACGTTCGCGCTGCTCGCGCACATAGGCGACGAAGCGCGGCGCCCAGCGTGACCCGGCCCCGCTGCGCAGATGCGCATACGAGGCCAGCAACTTGTGCACCAGCACGCCGTCGTTTTGACCGTCGATGCCGTGGCCGCGCTGCACCCGGTAAGCGAAGGCGACCCCGGGGTCGAGGTTCTCCAGGCTCGAGTGGTGGAATTCGTGGCCGCGCAGGGTGCCGGCGCCGCCGTCGTCCCAGGGCATGGCGGCCGTCTCCTGCAGTTGCACGTAGCCGCGGCCGACCGGCCGCGCGTGCATCACGGCGTCGCCGGGTATCGCCCCCACCATGCGCGCCGTTCGCCCCTGCCAGGTGATGCTGCGTGACAGGTACATCAGGCCGCCACATTCGGCGTAGGTCGGCAGGCCGGCAACGATGGCCTCGCGCAACGCAGCGCGCAACGCCGTGTTGGCTTGCAGCTCGGCCATGCAGGCTTCGGGAAAACCGCCGCCGATGAACAGGCCGTCCAGGGCCGGCAGGCGTGCATCGTGCAGCGTGTCGATGGTCACCAGTTCGGCGCCGGCCGCTTCGAGCGCTGCCAGGTCGTCGGGGTAGTAGAAACCGAAGGCGCGGTCGCGGGCGATGCCGATGCGCAGGTCGGGCCGGCGTGCGGCCGGCCCTGCCGGCGCCGGTGTGGATGCGTGGGTGGCTGCGATGGGCAGCGGCCCGGCCGATGCCGCGAGTTCGCGCACGCGCCCCAGGTCGACCTGGGCGCCGATGATGCGGCCGATGGCCTGCGCGCGCGCCTGCGCGTCGTCGACCTCGGCGCAGGGCATCAGGCCCAAGTGGCGTTCGGTCAGCGCCAGGCGCTCGTCTTCGGCCACCGCGCCGAGCACGGGCACGTCGGTGTAGTGCTCGATCACGGCGCGCAGCTTGGCTTCGTGCCGCGCGCCGCCGACGCGGTTGAGGACGACGCCGCCGATGCGGATGTCGCGCTCGAAAGCCTGGTAACCCAGGAGCAGGGGCGCGATGCCACGTGTCATGCCACGGGCGTCGATCACCAGCAGCACCGGCAGGCCCAGCTTGCGCGCCACCGCGGCGTTGCTGTTGCTGCCGTCCAGCGCCAGACCGTCGTACAGGCCCTTGTTGCCCTCGACCAGCGCCAGTTCGGCACCGCGCAGGCCCTGCAAGAAGCAGCGCAGCAGCGCGGCGTCGTCCATCAGGTGCGGGTCGAGGTTGAAGCAGGGCCGGCCGGCGGCGCGCGCCAGCCACATCGGGTCGATGTAGTCCGGGCCCTTCTTGTACGGCTGCACCGCGGTGCCCTGCGCAGTCAATGCGGCGCACAGCCCGAGCGTGACCGTGGTCTTGCCCGAGGACTTGTGGGCGGCGGAGACGAGCAGGCGGTTCATGTCAATGCTGAACCGCGGGCAGGTCGTCCTGCGGCAGGAAGTCAAAGGCGCGCACGCCGACGATGGTCAGCAGGAAGGCCGCGCCCAGCCCGCCCACGCCGAGCAGGAATTCGGGCAGCGACGGCACGTAGTGCTCCACGGCGCCGTCGGCGAAGCTGCTGCTGACGACGTGGCCGGGGAAGATCTCCAGCGGGAAGGCCTGGCCGCCGATGATGAAGACGAAGAGCCAGGCGAAGGCGCCCAGGATCACCAGCGCCGACGCGGCCAGCATGCCGCGGCCGCCGTCGAACCTGGGGTGGAACAGCAGCACCAGCGGCGCCACCGAGCCGACGAGCACGTAGCCGCCCCAGAACAGCAGCGGGTAGATGCCGCCGCCGTCCCGCCCCAGCAGGATGAAGGCCTCGAAGGCCCCCTGGCGCGCGAAGTAGAGGTTGGTCATGTGGTACACGGCCACCAGGTACAGCGACGCGGCGATGAAGATGCCCAGCAGCCGCGACAGGCGGCGGCGGATCTCGGTTGCGAGGGTGCGGCCGTTCCAGGCGTCCATCGTGGCCTGCACGACCAGGAACACCGCCAGCCCCCAGGCGAAGGACAACACGATGAACAGCGGTGCCAGCAGCGCCGACTGGTAGGCCTGGCGCGCGACCAGGAAGCCGAAGATCGAGCCGGTGCCGGTGGTCAGCACGAAGCGCCACACCAGCACGGCCACGCCGGCGGGCTTGGACCAGGCGTTGTAGCGGCGCTCGAACATCGTCCACAGGTAGACGACGACGATGCCGACCATGCCCGAATACAGGATCACGTTCCAGGCGAAGACCGAGGTGAAGTTGTAGTGCGTGGCAGCGACGATGATGCGCTCGGGCCGGCCCAGGTCGAGCATCAGCACCATCAGCCCGCCCACGAGCAGCGCCAGGCACAGCAGGCCCGACAGCGGCGCGCGCGGCTTGTACACCGGCTGGCCGAACACCGAGCCGATCGACGCCACGTTGAGCACGCCCGAAGCGGCTACGATCATGAAGATGGCGAAGACATGCGGCAGTCCCCACACCACCTGGTTGTTCATGCCGGTGACGATGTGGCCGTGCACTTCCATGTAGTGCGCCGCGCCGAGGCCGAGCGCGGTGACCAGGCCGCCGAGCGCGACGAGGAGCCAGAAGTTGCGGGTGTCGGCGGGCGTTCTCATCGTTCAGATCCCGTGGTACCTGACGCCGGGGTCCAGCTTCAGGTCGGCGCGCAGTTGCGTGGTCTGGATCTCGCGCACCCGGCGCGCGATTTCGCTGCTCGAGTCGTTGAGGTCGCCGAAGACGATGGCGCCGTGGCCGGCCTTCGTGCAGGCCTCGGCGCAGGCGGTGGTCTTGTCGCCCTTGTCGAGGCGGTGCACGCACAGCGTGCAGCTCTCGACGCAGCCCTTGCCGCGCGGCACGTCGGGCTTCTGGTCGGTGAGCTCCTCGTGCACGAAGGAGCGTGCCTTGTAGGGGCAGGCCATCACGCAGTAGCGGCAGCCGATGCAGCTGTGGCGGTCGACGAGCACGATGCCGTCGGCGCGCTTGAACGAGGCACCGGTGGGGCAGACGTCGACACACGGCGGCTTGGCGCAATGCTGGCACATCACCGGCACCGACGAAGCGCGGCCGGTCTTGATCTCCTTGATCTCGACCTTGCGTATCCACTGCGCCGAGGTCGGCGTGGGCCGCGGGTCGAGGCCGTTCTCGGTGTTGCAGGCGGTGACGCAGTCGGTGCAGCCGCTGGCGCACTGGGTGGTGTCGACCAGCATGCCCCAGCGCACCTTGGCGCTGGCCCCGGCGGTCGGCGTGGCGGCCTGCGCGATCTCGATCAGCCGGATGCCGGGCGCGAGCACGACGCCGGCCAGGCCGGCGGCTGCGACGCCGAGGAAGCCGCGCCGGCTCATTTCGTCGCTCCCTGTGCGATCGCCGTGCCCGACTTGCTGGTGTGGCAGCCGAAGCAGTCGATCTTCACCGCGGCGTAGGCGTGGCAGCTGACGCAGAAGTTGGTCTCGGCCTTGGCCACGCTGCCGGTCTGCCGGCTGGCGTGGCAATCGATGCAGCCCTTCAGGCTGTACTTCGCGCCGCGGATGCCGCCGTGCACGGTGTCGTCGCGCTGGTGCTTGAGAAAGTCCATGTGGCTGCGGCGCATGACCTCGGGCGGCGCCACGCACTGCGTGCCGGCCGTGGCCTTCTCCACCACCGGCTGGGGCGTGCGCCCGGCCGGGTCGGCAGCGAGCGCCCCGCCCACGGCCAGGGCCGCGAGCAAGCCGATGAGCGCCGCGACAGACCGCATGGCCCTATTCCCCAAGCCCCATCTGGATGTAGCCGGTGGGGCAGACGTCCTTGCAGATGTGGCAGCCGATGCACTTGGTGTAGTCGGTGTCGACGTAGCGGCCGGTCGTCGACTTGGCCTTCGGCACCTTGAACACCGCCGTCTGCGGGCAATAGACGACGCAGTTGTCGCACTCGAAACACTGCCCGCAACTCATGCAGCGCTTGGCCTCGGCTTGTGCCTGCGCCTCCAGCAGCGGCAGCAGGCGTTCCTCGAAATTGCTCAGCGCCTCTTCGGCGCTCAGCGTGACGATCTTGCGCCGGTTGCGCGGCGTGTAGTTGAAGTGGCCGAGAAAGAGCTCGGTGTGCGGGATGACGTAGCGGTCGGAACGGTTGTCGTAGTTGTGGATCGCGCCGCTGCTGCTGTCGGTGCCCCAGGTGGGCTCGTCGATCTGCGTCACCTTGAGGCCCTTCTCGACCATCTTGCGCATGAGGTCGAAGCCGTGCACGTCGATCTTGGGGCGCTTGTCCAGCGCCTCGCCGCGCAGGTGGCGGTCGATGCCTTCGGCAGCAATCGCGCCGTGGCCGATGGCGGTGGTCAGCAGATGCGGGCGCACCACGTCGCCGCCGACGAAGAGGCCGGGCTGGCCCTGCACCTGGTAGTTCTTGTCGGAAGTGATGCCACCCTTGCCGTTGTTCAGCGTCTCCAGGCCGGTGAAGTCCACCGCCTGGCCGATGGCCGAGACGATGAGGTCGGCTTCGACGTCTTCCTCGGTGCCGGGTATGACCTTCACGTCGAGCCGGCCGCCGATCATCTTGGCTTCGCAGCGCGCGATGCGCAGCGCGGTGGCGCGGCCGCCGGCATCGCGGATCACCGCCACCGGCGCCATGCCGCCACGGACGGCGATGCCCTCGGCCAGCGCATGCTCGACCTCGTTCTTGCTGGCCTGCATCTTCTCGATGTCGAAGATCGAGGTCAGCGTGACTTCAGCGCCCTGGCGCCGCGACAGCGAGGCCGCGTCGTGCGCGGCGTAGCCGGCAATGGCGTTCTCGGGCCGGTCGGATTCGTGGATCTGGTCGATGTGGCCCAGGCGGCGGGCGACGGTGGCGACGTCGATCGAGGTGTCGCCGCCGCCGACCACGACCACGCGCTTGCCCACGTGCTGCAGGCGGCCGTCGTTGAAGGCCTTCAGGAAGGCGGTGGCGGTGACGACGTTGGGCGCGTCGCTGCCTTCCACCGGCAGCGGGCGGCCGCTCTGCGCGCCCAGGCCCAGGAAGACGGCATCGAAATCGGCCTTGATGCTCTCCAGCGTGATGTCGGTGCCGATGCGGCAGTTCATGCGCGTCTGCACGCCGAGGTCGAGGATGCGCTGGATCTCGGCGTCGAGCACCGCGCGCGGCGTGCGAAAGCCGGGGATGCCGTAGCGCATCATGCCGCCGAGTTCGGGACGTTCATCGAAGATGGTGACCGCGTGGCCCTTCTTCGCCAGCTGGTAGGCAGCCGACAGGCCGGCCGGCCCACCGCCGATGACGGCCACCGTCTTGCCCGTCTGCGTGCCGGGCTTCGGGAACGCGAGCTGCTTCTCGATCGCCCACTCACCCAGGAAGTGCTCGACGGAATTGATGCCGACGAAGTCTTCGACCTGGTTGCGGTTGCAGCCCGATTCGCACGGCGCCGGGCAGACGCGGCCCATCACCGACGGCAAGGGGTTGGCCTCGGTCAGGCGGCGCCACGCGTATTCCTGCCACGGCACGCCGGCGGGCGGCTTCTCGACGCCGCGCGCGATGTTGAGGTAGCCGCGGATGTCCTCGCCCGAAGGGCAGCTGCCCTGGCAGGGCGGCGTGCTCTGGATGTAGGTGGGGCACTTGTGCGTGTGGTCGGCGTCGAAGATCTCCTGCTGCCAGGCCAGCGGCTTGTCGTCGCCGTCCTTGTAGCGGCGGAAGGTCAGCGGCTTGGCCGGCGCCTGTTCCATATGGGTGGACATCTTGGGTCTCCTTCGGGGTTCTCAGACGCGGTGCGTCATTTCTCGGCCAGGCGCACGATGCCCAGCGCCTTGAGCACGTACTTCTCGTAGATGGGCTCGGAATTGCCGGACTTCATCTTGCGCATGAAGTACTTCTCGAACGCGATCTTGGCCAGGTGCACCCACTTGCCCTTCTTGAACCAGTTCACGTTGCGCGGCGGGATCTGCGGCAGCGCCACGAAGGCGGCGCCGGTGTCGCCCATGTCGGCCAGGCAGATCGCGTTCCACGTCGCCTTGGTGTTGGGCGTGTTGCCCTTGAGCTCGTCGGCGATGTTGTGCACGATGGCCGTGACCATGGTCTCGATCATGTAGCCGGTCTTGGGCGCGCCGGTGGGCACCGGCGTTGCCTCGACCGGCGGAATGGCCACGCAGACGCCGGCCGAGAAGATGTTCTTGTAGGCCTTGCTGCGCTGGAACTCGTCGATCAGCACGAAGCCGCGCGGGTTGCACAGCCTGGGCACCGCGGCCACCGCGTCCACGCCCTTGAAGGCGGGCAGCATCATGGCCATCTTGAACGGCAGCTCGTGTTCCTTGAAGACGTTGCCGAGGTCGTCGAGCTGGGTGGCGAAGAGCTTGCCGGCCTCGACCTTGGTCGTCTTGGCGTTGGTGATCCACTTGATGTCGTGGCCGCGCATGTCGGACTCGAGCATCGACTTGCTGTCGCCAACGCCGCCCAGGCCGAGGTGGCCGATGTAGGGCTCGCTGGTGACGAAGGTGATGGGCACCTTGTGGCGCAGCTTGCGGCGGCGCAGGTCGGTGTCGAGGATGAACGCGAACTCGTAGGCCGGGCCGAAGCAGCTGGCCATCGGCATGGCGCCGATGACCACGGGGCCGGGGTCCTTCACGAAGTCCTGGTATTGCGCCCAGAACGCCTCGGCATGGTTCACGCTGCACACCGAATGGGTGTGGCCGCCGCCGCCCGACGCTGCAGGGCCGGCCCCCGGCACTTCGTCGAAGCTCAGCTTGGGGCCGGTGGTGATGACGAGGTAGTCGTAGGCCAGCGTGTCGCCGCCTTCGAGCACGAGTTTGCTGTTGTCGGCGTCGATCTGCGTCACCGCCTTGGCGACGAAGGCTATGCCCTTGCGTTCCAGCAGCGGCGCCACTTGCAGGATCACTTCCTCACGCTTGCGCCAGCCCACCGCGACCCAGGGGTTGGACGGCACGAACTGGAAGTAGTCGACCGCGTTGACGACGGTGACCTGGTGTTCCTTGCCGAGCGTCGCGCGCGCCTCGTATGCAGCGGGCATGCCGCCGAGGCCGGCGCCCATGATGACGATGTGGGCCATGGTCAGTCTCCGCTTGTGGTTGCCGTCATTGCGGCTCGCCGAGCCGGATCGCCTTGCTCACCAGCTGGTGCACGCCGCCGACCATGCTCATGTCGAAGCCGTAGTAGGGCAGCACCTTGGAGAACTGCGCCTTGCAGATGGCGCAGATGGTGGCCATGAAGTTCACACCGTGCTGGTCGACGACGGTCTTCAGCGCCTCCATGCGCGGCAGCGCACCCTTGACGCGTATCTCCAGCAGGTCGTCGGTGAGCAGGCCGCCACCGCCGCCACAGCAGAAGGTGGCTTCGTGCGTGGTGCCGGGGGCCATGTCGTGGAAGTTGTTCGCCACCGCCTTGATGATCTCGCGCGGGATCACGAACTGGCCGCCGGGCATGGTGCCCATGCGCGAGGCGCGCGCGACGTTGCACGAATCGTGGAAGGTGATGATGCGGCCGTCGTTCTTTTCCTTGTCGAACTTCAGCGCGCCGCGCTGGATCAGGTCGTAGGTGAACTCGCAGATGTGCTGCGGCACCGGGTAGCGCGGGTCGAGCCAGTCGAAGGGCCCCATCAGCGTGTTCCAGAAGCTGTAGGCCACGCGCCAGGCGTGCCCGCATTCGCCGACCACGATGCGCTTCACCCCCAGCTCCTGCGCCGCTTCCTTGACGCGCAGCGAGATGTTGCGCATCTGCTCGTAGTTGCCGATGAAGAGGCCGAAGTTGCCGGCTTCGCTGGCCTTGGTGGACAGCGTCCACTTGATGCCGGCGGCGTGGAAGACCTTGGCGTAGCCGATCAGGCTTTCGACGTGCGGCTCGCTGAAGAAGTCGGCCGACGGCGTCACCAGCAGCACCTCGGCACCCTCTTCGTCGAGCGGGAAGCGCACGTCCAGGCCGGTCTCTTCCTTGGTGTCTTCTTCCAGCCCGAGCAAGGTGTCTTCGAGCGCCGGCCCGGGGATGCCCAGGTTGTTGCCGATGCGGTGCACCTTGCCGATGATCTCGTTGGCGTATTTCTGCCCCAGGCCCACCGAGTCCATGATCTCGCGCGCGGCCATCGTGACTTCGGCGGTGTCGATGCCGTAGGGGCAAAAGACGCTGCAGCGGCGGCACTCGGAGCACTGGTTGTAGTAGCTCCACCACTGGTCGAGCACGTCCTTCGTCATGTCCACCGCGCCGACCAGCTTGGGGAAGTGCTTGCCGGCGAAGGTGAAATAGCGTCGGTAGACGGCGCGCATCAGGTCCTGGCGCGCCACCGGCATGTTCTTCGGGTCGCCGGTGCCCAGGAAATAGTGGCACTTGTCGGAACAGGCGCCGCAATGCACGCAGGCGTCCATGTAGACGCGCAGCGAGCGGTACCTGTCGAGCAGCTCGCCCATCTTGGCGATGGCGCGCTGCTCCCAGCCATCGGTCAGCTCGCCGGGGAAACCGACCGCGGCCTGGATCGCCGGCGAGGCGACGTAGGGCTTGAGGTGCGACGTCGCACCCACGGCCACCAGCGGGATCACCGGGTAGGGCTTGAGCTTGGGTGTTTCGAAGGCGGCGGTGGCCACGGCGTGCGTCCCGGCTTACTTCTTTTCGAGCGCGGCGGCCCACGCCGACACATGCCGTGCCTCGCGCGAGGTGTCGGCCTGGTTGCGCGTGGGGCTGAAGAACAGGCCCGGGGCGTGCAGCAGCTTGCTGATCGGGAAGATGATCATCAGCAGCGCCACCAGCGTCAGGTGCAGCAGCAGCAATGGGTCGGCGGGCAGCGGCTGGATATCGAAGCGCATCAACCCCAGCATGAAGGCCTTGACGGACACGATGTCGGTGGGGAGCACGAAGCGCATGCCCAGGCCGCTGAGGCCGATGGCGATCAGCAGCGCCAGGTGCAGGTGGTCCGACGGGGTGGAGATGTAGCGCACGCGGTCGACGAGGAAGCGGCGTGCCCACAGGCCCGCCAGCCCCGCCGCCATCGCGAAGCCGGCATAGGTGCCAAAGGGCTGCACGAAGACGATCACGTCCCACACCGGCTGCTGGAAATAGCGCAGGTGGCGCAGCAGCACCAGCAGCAGCGCGGCGTGGAACAGCCAGCCGAAGATCCAGGTCCACTTGCTGGCCTTGAACAGGCTCTCGAAGAACACCACTTCGCGCGTCAGCCGCAGCACCACACCGCCCGTGGTGGTGGGCGCCGGCGTGGTGGGGATCTTCAGCGGTGCCGGCGTGCGTGTGTAGCTGCGGATCTTCAGCGCCACGCCCACGATCAGGATCGCGGTGGCGGCATAGAAGAGCACGGCGTAGGCGATCGAGAGCGCGGTCATCATTGCTCGGCGAGGAGTGCGTAAGGTCGTCGAGATTCCGTCGCGAGCAGGTCGAGCTTGCGTCGAGAAGCGCAGCCGTACACCCGTACGGCGAGCATCACGGACGCGAGATCGGCGTGCGCAGCAGGAAGATCGATGGCCTTACACGCAGCCGGTCGGCTTGGGCAGGCCGGCGATCTTGCAGGCCTGCTTGGCCGGACCGTAGGGGAACAGTTCGTACAGGTACTTGCTGTTGCCCTTGTCCGGGCCGAGCTGCTTGCCGATGGCCTTGGTGAGCACGCGCACCGCGGGGGCGATCTGGTACTCGTTGTAGTAGTCGCGCAGGAAGTTCACGACTTCCCAGTGGCTGGGCGTCATCTCGACGTTTTCGGTCTGCGCGATGGCCTTGCCGATGTCCTCGTTCCAGTCGGCGAGGTTGACCAGGTAGCCTTCTTCGTCGGTCTCGTAGGTGGTGCCGTTGACTTCGATGCCCATGTCTTTGTCTCCTTGGGGAATGGCGGCCTGGCCTTACAGCCAGGATTGGTTGTTCGGGTGTTCGGCGACGAGGTCGACGAAACCGGCGTAGTCCACGGCGGTGACGCCGTCGACGAGCTTGCCGGCCATGCCGCGCGCCTCGACGTCGGGCTGCAGCGCGTAGACCTTGAATCGTTTGATCGCGTCGGCGATGCCGGCGCTCGCCGCGCCGCCCTGGGTGGCGGCATAGATGCCGTCCTCGATCAGCAGCAGCGCCGACCCGGCCTGGGCCAGGCGCAGGCAGCTTTGCAGCGAATTCGTCTGCGTGTGGGACTTGTTGACGATGTGCAGCATGGGGGCAGCTCTAGAAAGACAAGACCACGTCCTGCGCGGCCATCAGGTCGGCCATCTCGGCGCTGGACAGCACTTCCACCGGCACCAGCAGGTCGGCTTCGGTCAGACCGCGCGCATCCATCGACTCGCGCTCGACATAGAGCTTCTCGACGTCGTAGCCATCGAGCGCGCGATAGGTCGGCGAGTGGTTCTTGATGCCGATGCCCTTGGGGTTCTGGCCTTTGACGAGCTCGTAGACGCCGTCGTCGATGAAGACCAGGCTCACGTCCTGATCGAAGGTCGCGGTGATCAGCACCACCTCCAGGCTTTCCAGCGCGTAGATCGTGCCGAAGGGCGCCTTGCGGTTGACGAACATGAACTTCTTGACGGCCATGTCAGTCTCCGAAGGTGACCATGCGGTCGGCCTTGATGCCGCTGTCCACCAGCTGGCCCAGGCCCGAGATGCGGAAGCCGGGCGCCAGCACCTCGTCCTTGATGCCGCGGCGCAGCGCTGCCGCCACGCACACCACGAGGTCGACGTCGTGCTCGGCCTTCAGCGCCGACCAGCGGTTGACGACGTGGCGGTCGTCCTGCGGCGGCTCGGTGAGCCGGGTCGCGTTGTAGACACCGTCGTGATAGAAAAAGACCCGCTGCACCTCGTGCCCTTTGGCAATCGCGGCGACGGCGAACTGGTATGCCGTGTCGCTGGCCTGGTGCGTGTACGGGCCTTCGCTGATGAGCAAGCCGAATTTCATGTCGAAGCGTCGAGGTCAGAAGCGGATGTGCGTGGACGCGTTCAGGCTCGCCCGCGAGCCGCGCCAGTCGTCGATCAGGTACTTGGTGAAGGGCAGGTCGCACTTCTCGAAGAAACGCGGCCAGCCGATGCGCTCGACCCAGTCCGACAGCCGCTCCCACGAGCGCGCGTCTTCCTTGTAGGTGTAGAGGATCTTCTTCACCATCGCCGACACTTCCGGCCAGCGCGGCGGGTTGTTCGGAATCCCAGACGCGACCATCTTCATGAAGGTGGGTTTGCCGCGGGCGTTGGAGTTCTTGCCGCCGACCCAGATCGCCAGCTTGCTGTGTTCGGGGTCGTTGATCTGCATCGGCGGGCACGGCGGGTAGCAGGCGCCGCAGCAGATGCATTTCTTCTCGTCGACCTCCAGCGAGGGCTTGCCATTGACCAGCGCCGGGCGGATGGCCGCGACGGGGCAGCGCGCCACCACCGCGGGCCGCTCGCAGACGTTGGCCACCAGGTCGTGGTTGATCTTCGGGGGCTTGGTGTGCTGAATGATGATCGCGATGTCGGCCTGGCCGCCGCAGTTGATCTCGCAGCAGCTGGTGGACAGGTGCACGCGGTTGGGCATGTCCTCGCGGATGAACTCGGTGTAGAGGTCGTCCATCAGCGCCTTCACCGCGCCCGACGCATCGGTGCCCGGGATGTCGCAGTGCAGCCAGCCCTGGGTGTGCGCGATCATCGACACCGAGTTGCCGGTGCCGCCGACGGGGAAGCCGCTTTCGGTGAGCGCGCCGATGAGCGGCGCGACCTTGTTCTCGTCGGCGACCATGAACTCGATGTTCGAGCGGATGGTGAAACGCACGTGCCCGTCGGCATAGGTGTCGGCGATGTCGCACAGCTTGCGGATCGTGTAGACGTCCATCTGGCGCTGCGTGCCGGCGCGCACCGTCCAGACCTCTTCGCCGCTGTGCGAGACGTGGTGCAGCACACCGGGCCGCGGCCGGTCGTGCCATTTCCAGTTGCCGTAGTTCTTCAGCAGCGTCGGGTGCAGGTAGGGCTTGTTGTCGGGGACGCCGCTCTCGATGGGGGTGCGCATGGCCATGGTCGTATTCCCTCGTTCAGGCAGCAGCCTTCTTGGCGTTGATGCGGGCGACTTCGTCGTCCCAGCCGCCGGTGTTCACATAGGGATTGGTGCGCGGCGTGGCCACCATGTTGGCGTCGATCTCGACGCCTATGCCCTCGAGGAAGTTGACGAGACCGATGCGTTCGATCATTTCGCCGGTGCGTTCGTGCTCGAGCGCGTTCTCGGCGAAGAAGTCGATCACCTTCTGACCGAGGTCGACCAGCGCCTCGAAGTCCTCGTCGGTCTTCAGCGGCATGAAGGGCACGACGACGGTGCCCATCAGGTCACCGATCTTGAGCGTGCGCTTGCCGCCGATCAGGATCGTGGCGCCGGTGTCGGTGCCGTGCGCCAGCGCGCCGGTCATGACGTTGATGCAGTGCATGCAGCGCACGCAGTTGCTGTTGTCGATCTCGAGGGCGTGGGTGTCGCTGACCTTGACGCTGGTGATCGTGTCGCCGCCCTTGACCGCGTTCTTGGGGTCGTCGATCTCGCGCAGCATGATGGTCTTGGTCGGGCAGCGCGTGATGACGTCGTTGACGAGTTCGTTCATGCCGTGCTTGGCGAACCACTTGCGTGCCAGCGCCTCGTCGGTGCGCATGTTGTCGCGCCAGGTGCCGATGACGGCCATGTCCGAGCGCTGGATCGAGTTCATGCAGTCGTTGGCGCAGCCGCTGAACTTGAACTTGAACTTGTACGGCAGGGCGGGGCGGTGGATGTCGTCGAGGAAGGTGTTGATGACCTGCCGGTGCGCACGCGCCTCGTCGTAGCAGCTCTGCTCGCAGCGCGCGGCGCCGACGCAGCTCATCGAGGTGCGCACTGCGGGGCCGGCGCCGCCGAGGTCGAAGCCGAGTTCGTTGAGCTCGTCGAAGGCGTCCTGCACCTTGTCGGTCTTGGCACCCTGGAACATGATGTCGCCCGACTGGCCGTGG
Organism: Rubrivivax sp.; assembly: GCA_014859905.1. Classification (GTDB taxonomy): domain Bacteria; phylum Pseudomonadota; class Gammaproteobacteria; order Burkholderiales; family Burkholderiaceae_C; genus Rubrivivax. Next base: position 833 of record JACZKT010000047.1, on the reverse strand, counting down.
AAGGCGATCAGGCCCGAGCCGTGGCGCTCCCAGATGTCGGCCATCTTGCGCAGCACGTCGGTGGTGTAGTGCATGCCGGCGGGCGGCTGCACGCGCAGCGTGTGGAACTCGGCCGCGTCGGGGAACACCGGCGCACCCTTCTCGTCCTTGAGCTCGGTGAAGCGCGGGATGACACCGCCGCCGTAGCCGAACACACCCACCGTGCCGCCCTTCCAGTAGCCTTTCTTCGTGCGGTAGGACGTCTCCAGCTGACCCATCAGGTCGACCATGTAGTCCTTGTCCTTGGCCAGGCGCTTGAGCCCGGTGACGAAGCTGGGCCAGGGGCCGGACTCGAGCTGGTCGAGCATCGGCGTGTCGTGCGGTTTTTTGGCCATGCGTCTTGTCTCCGTCGGTCTGGTTCGGCAGGGCCGATAGTGGCCCCGGCACGAAAGTGCGAGTGGGGCGAATCGTCGCCGTGCGCCGCCCGGTCCGCTATCACCCTCGTTGGGTAGCGAAGATAGACCGTTACGGGGGTGGCGCCACTACCCGGATGGGTTATCCGGCGCTCACCCGTACCGGGTATGGACGGCGGCGAGGTGCGGCGCGCTCAATGCCCCCTTTCACCGACCCTCCATGACCCGCCTGACTTCCCTGGCCAAGCTGCGCGCGCCCCTGGGCGCGCAAGAGATCGAATTGCAGCAGATCGACTTCGACGGCGGCGGCATGAGCCTGCTGCGCACGCGCATCCGCGAGGGCAGCCGCTTCACGATCTTCGACATCGACCCAGTGACGGCGCTGCAGTGGGGCGAGGCGCTCGTGCAATGGGCGCAGGCGCAGCCGCAGCCGCGCGAGTG
>JACZKT010000046.1 GCA_014859905.1 Rubrivivax sp. | reverse complement strand
TGGAAGGCAGCCCCATGCGTAGCTGCGGGTAGCGCGGGATCGGCAGGCCGCGCATCAGTACCTCGTGGTAATGCTCGTCGTCCGCACCGGCATCTGACGCATCCTGGCGCGGGCGTACCAGTTGCAGGGCGTGGCCGCGCGCACGCAGGCCTTCCACCACGCGCGAGATCGTCGCCGCCACGCCATTGATCTCGGGTGGGTAGGTCTCGGTGACCACCGCCACGCGCAAGGACCGGCGCGCCGGCACGAGGTCTTCCACCATGATTCCGGCTCCGGTTTGTATCGTCATGCGCGGCATGGTGAGGGCCGCTCGCAACAGTCTGATGACAGGCCTCAGCTCCACACAAACGACACCAAACCGTCACGCCATGTTCACGGCCCCTGGTCAGCATGCCGCCAGGCCCGGCGCACCTGGACGGCACGCTGGCCGATCGTCAACCAAGGAGCCACATCCGTGAGCGAGTTCTTCAAGAACCTCCAGACCCAGCGCTGGGACGACCACCGCTACTACCACCAGAGCCGCATCAATCAGTCGCTGCACTTCATCAGCGCGCTGAGCTTTCTGTGCGCCTATGCCTTGCTGTTCAACGACCCGGCGCTGGCGGCGCTGGTGGGCTGGGGCATTGCGATGACGACGCGGCAGGCCGGTCATTTTTTCTTCGAACCCCAAGGCTACGACCACGTGAACCAGGCCAGCCACGAGCACAAGGAAGCGATCAAGGTCGGCTACAACCTGCGCCGCAAGGTCGTGCTGCTGTCGGTGTGGGCCGCAGCGCCGGTGGCTTTGTGGCTGGCGCCGGCGCTGGGCGGTCTCATCGAACCGGCAGCGGGCTACAGCGGCTACCTGCACGACGTGGGCATCGCCTGGCTGGCGCTGGGCGTTGGCGGCGTCGCCTTCCGCACCCTGCACCTGTTTGCCATCCGCGACGTGCAGACCGGCCTGGTGTGGGCCACCAAGATCCTGACCGACCCCTTCCACGACGTGATGCTGTACTGGCGTGCCCCGCTGCACCTGCTGCGTGGCGAGCTCATCGACCCGATGCACCACGTGCGCGGATCCTGAGCACGGCCACAGGAGCCCGGGCCGCGCGACCCTGGCTCCTGACCGGCACCGAGTTCAGAACCGGTGCCGCAGCATCTCGCGCAGCAGGCCGCGCCGGATGCTCTTGTTGGTGAGTGCCGCGTCCTGCCACCACCAGCCATCGGCCTGCATGGCCCGGGCCGCCACGACGAACTTCTCGCACACCGCGTCGAAGTCGGCCTGGCCGTAGTTGAGGCTGAAGACCAGGCGCCCGGTGCCCACCCAGGACAGTGCCAGGCCCTGCTCGCGCAGGTAGAACTGCAGCATCCAGTTGTAGCGTGAGGGCTGCGTGTAGCTCACCGTCCAGATCGTGCCGAGGTGGGCCACGCGCACCGGCAGCCCGCCCTCCTGCAGGCGCTGGTTGAGCTGCGCGGCGCGGCCATCCCACACGGCGTCCAGGTTCGCGTACATCGCCTGCACCGGCGCGCTTTGCAGCCGTTCCAGAAAGACCTGCATCGCGCCCATCACATAGGGGTGCGAATTGAAGGTGCCGCGCGCAAAGCAGACGTCGGCCGGCCGGTCCTCGCGGAAGCGCTTCATCCACGCCCGCTGGCCGCACACCACACCCACCGGCAGGCCGCCGCCCAGTGTCTTGCCGTAGGTGACCATGTCGGCGCGCACGCCGAAGTACTCCTGCGCGCCGCCCGGTGCCAGACGGAAGCCGACGAACACCTCGTCGAAGATGAGCGCGATGCCGCGCGCCGTGCAGACCTCGCGCAACTGGCGCAGCCACGCGGTGTAGGCCTGGCGGTCGAAGCCCGCGCTGCGGCCGCTGTCGACCAGCGCGCTGTCGCCTGGCGCCGACTTGTTGGGGTGCAGCGCCTGCAACGGGTTGACGAGCACGCAGGCGATGTCGCGCCGCTTGCGCAGCACGCGCAGCGTATCGTCGTCCATCTCCTTGAGCGTGTAGGTGTTGCCCGGCGGCAGCGGGTTGCCGGGGCCGGGCTGCACGTCTTCCCACCAGCCGTGGTAGGCGCCGGCAAAGCGCACCAGGTGCTTGCGCCGCGTGTGGTAGCGGGCCAGGCGAACGGCCTGCATCACGGCCTCGGTGCCGCTCATGTGGAAGCTCACCTCGTCCAGCCCCGAGATGCGGCACAACTGTTCGACGTTCCAGGCCACTGCCGGGTGGTAGCTGCCCAGTACCGGGCCCAGATCGGCCACGCGTGCACTGCCTTCGGCGATGCAGGTCTTGTAGAAGTCGTTGCCGAAGACGTTGACGCCGTAGGAGCCCGTCAGGTCGTGGAAGACACTGCCGTCCAGGTCGGTGAGCGTGACGCCGTCGCTGCGCTGCACGAAGGCGCCGATGGCGATGTGCTCGCGCAAGTAGGGGCCGTACTGGAAGGGCACGCGGTAAGCGGCCGTGAACTGCAGGTCGGAGATGTGTTCGCGCGCCTGCGTTGTGAGCGCGATCGATTTTTCATGCCGCGTCGTGAGCTGCGCCGCGAGGCGGTGAAACCCGGCCCGCCGGCGCGCCACGGTGTCGGCAGGTGCGCCGTCGGAGTCGAAGAACCGGGTCTCGTCGTAGGCATAACCCGGCACCAGGGCCGCGACGCGCTTGGCCAGACGCGAGTGGCCGGTGAGCGAAGGGTGCTTGGCCATGGAAAGCTCGAGCCGCCGTCGGGCCAGTGGCAGCACGGCCAAGAGCCCGGCGATCGTCAGTGCAGTGTAGGCAGTCGATTCGGTCATCGCGGTTTCAGGTGATGGGGTTGCTGCGTTGTATGTCGATCTGTTGACAAGGCGATGAAACGTGCCCGGGCGCTGGCGGCGTGGCGCCACCGTCACGCAAATGACGAAACGGGTTCACGGGGCCGTCATGCACGGGGCCGAACATCCGCCATGCGGCATCCGCCGCGCCGTGGAGCCGGGGCCCGCAGAGACCATGAAACGCACGCCGTTGCGCAACCGCCTGCTGCTGCAGGAAGACCTGAACTTCCTGCTCACCAACCGCGTGCCGCGCCATGCGCTGACGCGCTTCATGGGCTGGTTCAGCAAGATCCGCAACCCCTGGGTGTGCCGCGCCTCGCTGGCGGTGTGGCGGCTGTTCACTGAACTGGACCTGAGCGACGCGAAGAAGCAGCGCTTCGAGAGCCTGCACGACTGCTTCACGCGCGAGCTCAAGCCCGGTGCACGCAGCGTGGACAGGCATGCGCAGGTGCTGGCCAGCCCCTGCGACGCCATCGTCGGCGCCTGCGGACCGGTGGTTGCCGGTGGCGTCGTGCAGGCCAAGGGTTTTCCGTACCGCACGCAAGACCTGTTCGGCCGCGCCGACCGCGCCGCGCCCTTCGAAGGCGGCAGCTACGTCACGCTGCGACTCACCTCGAGCATGTACCACCGCTTCCACGCGCCGCATGACGGCCGCGTCGAACATGTGAGCTACCTCAGCGGCGACACCTGGAACGTCAACCCCATCGCGCTCAAGCGCATCGAGCGTCTGTTCTGCCGCAACGAGCGGGCGGTGATCCGCATGCGGCTGGCCACAGGCCAGCCCTTGGCGCTGGTGGCGGTGGCGGCGATCCTGGTGGCCAGCATCCGGCTGCACTTCCTGGACGTGCTGCTGCACCTGCGCTGGCCCGGGCCCGACGAGATGCCCTGCGACCAGGCGGTGCACAAGGGCCAGGAGCTGGGGTGGTTCGAACACGGCTCCACGATCATCGTCTTCGCGCCGCCGGGCTTCACACTGGCGCCGGGGATCGCCGGCGGGCAGCCCATTCGCATGGGGCAGCCCTTGATGCACTTGCCGGCACAGGACGCGCGCGCATGACCCGCGTCGACCTGGTCTGGTTCAACGCCGGCGGCGGCCACCGCGCAGC
>JACZKT010000435.1 GCA_014859905.1 Rubrivivax sp. | reverse complement strand
ATACAGGCGTGGCCGAGCATCCACCAGCCGGCCGGCGATTTCGGGCCCCTGGGGGTCGGGATCGTTCGCCCGCCTGTCCGGTTGCCATGTCCGCATTGCAGCTCACATCGTGCGCGCGAGCAGCGGCCGCAGCAGTCCCAGCGTGCGCGTGTTCAGCACGTCGGCCTTCTCGAGCCAGCCGCGCCGTGCCTGGCCGATGCCGTGCTGCAGGTCGTCGAGATCGAGCGCGCTGTGCGCGTCGGAATTCAGGCTCACGAGCACGCCCTCGGCCTTGGCCATCTGGCAGGCGGTGTCGTCGAGGTCCAGGCGCGCCGGGTGCGCGTTGAGTTCAACGAAGCAGCCGCGCTGGCGCGCGTGGCGCAGCACGCGCAGCAGGTCGATGTCGTAGGGCTCGCGTTCGCCGATCAGCCGGCCCGTCGGATGCGCCAGGATGGTGAAGTGGCGCTGGTCGATGGCGCGCAGCAGCCGCTCGGTCTGCTTCGCGCGCGCCAGGTTGAAGCGGTGGTGCACGGCACCGACGACCAGGTCGAGCCGCTGCAGGATCGAGTCGGGCAGGTCGAGCGTGCCGTCCTCGAGGATGTCGACCTCGATGCCCTTGAGCACCGTGACCCCGCGCAAGCGTTCGTTGACGCGGTCGATGCGGTCGATCTGCTTGGCCAGCCGCACCGGGTCGAGCCCGTGCACCATCGCCAGCCGTCGTGAATGGTCGGTGATCGCCAGGTAGTCGAGGCCTTGCTCGCGCGCGGCGGCGGCCATGGCCTCGATGGTGTCGTGGCCGTCGCTGTCCAAGGTGTGCACGTGCAGGTCGCCGCGCAGGTCCGTGCGCTGCAGCAGCAGCGGCAGGCGCCCTTGCCGCGCCGCTTCGAGTTCGCCGCGGTCCTCGCGCAGTTCGGGCTCGATGAAGGGCAGGCCCACGGCGCGGTAGACCGACACCTCGGTCTCGCCGGTGATGCGCTCGGCGCCGCCTTGGACACGACGATAAACGCCGTACTCGTTGATCTTCAGCCCGCGCTCCTGCGCCAGCCGGCGCAGCGCGATGTTGTGCGCCTTGGAGCCGGTGAAGTACAGCCAGGCGGCACCGAAGCTCTCGCCAGGCACAGCGCGCAGGTCGACCTGCATGCCGTTCCTCAGCACCACGCTGGCCTTCGATGCGCCATGCGCCAGCACCCGGCGCACGTCCTCAAAGCCGACGAAGCGATCCATCACCGGGCTGCCCGGCCGCGCCGTGACCAGCAGGTCGAGGTCGCCGACGGTGTCGCGCATGCGTCGCAGGCTGCCGGCCGCCTCGGCCTGCACCACGCCGGGCACGCTGCGCAGGAAGGCGAGCAGCGACTCGGCCACCGCGAGGCCGTCGACGCGCCTGAAGCGCCGCGGGTGTTTCAGGTTCAGATGCGCAGCCGTCGCGCGCAGGATCTGCTCTTCCGTTTTCGGACCGAAACCGTGGATCGCGCGGATGCACCCCTGCTGCGCCGCCTGCTGCAGCTGCTCGATGGTCTGCACGTCGAGCTCGTGGTGCAGCGCGCGCACGCGTTTGGGGCCGATGCCGGGCAGCGCCAGCAACTCGGTGATCGTCGGCGGCAGCTCCTTGCGCAGCCGCTCGAGCAGCGCGCAACTGCCGGTGGCGACGATCTCGCGCATCTTGCCGGCCAGGTCGGGCCCGATGCCGGGCAGCGCGTCGAGGTCGGCGCCTTGCTCGACCATCGTGCGCACGCTGCGGCCGAGCTCGCCGACCATGCGCGCCGCGTTGCGGTAGGCGCGCACGCGGAATGGGTTGGCGTCCTCGATCTCGAGCCGGTCGGCGATCTCGCTGAAGACCGCCGCGATGTCGGCGTTGTGGACGGGCATGGCGGGCTGCTCGGGCGGCAGCGGCGTGAGCCAGCGCCGCCCTCAGGACAGGACCTTCAGTTCGTTGAACACGCGCACGATGCCGGGCGCCGACCAGGCTGCGTGTTGCACGATGGCAGACTCGGCCCAGGAATTGACGGTGCCGCGCAGCGTGGCCGTGCCGCCTTCGACCAGCACCTCGATATGCGTCGCCTCGTCTTCGGCGTAGCGCGCCAGCGCCTCGTGAATGCGGTGCGCCACGTAGTCGGGCGCGTCGCGCTCGCGCAGTCGGATCTTGTTGGCGACGCCCAGCACGCCGGTGAGCGGGCGCACCGCGACCTCGGTGTTGTGGCGCTGGTGCTCCCAGTCCACCGTGCCGGTGAGCGTGACCCAGCCCTTTTCCACCGTGAAGTGGATGCGGTCCTCGGGAATCAGCGCGTGCCACTTGAACGCCGTCTGCACGGCGGCGGCAATCTCGGCGTCGCTGACCTTGTGATGCGGCTCGAGCTTGACATCCAGCTCCACCGCCACGCCGCGCACGCCGGCCACGCGCTTGACCGCACGCTCCACGGCCACCTTCTCGGCAAAGGTGCCCAGATGGCCGGTGAGCGTGACGACACCATCCTGCACCGCCACGCCCACATGGGCGGCGTTGATGGCGGGGTCCCACTCCAGTTCGGCGTCCACGTCCTTCTTCAGTTGCGCATCGGTCTTCATGCCTTTCCTCCGTGAACGGTGATTGCCACCCTCACCAATCTAGGCAGAACGCCACGGTGACGATTGAGGAGACGCAAACAGGGCGCGAAATCGCTGTCGCAGCAGACAGTGCGGCGGATGCATGCATGGCCACGGCTGCGGCGCCCTTGCCCGGCAGCGTGGACCTGCACGATCGCGGCCTGATGAATCAGCCTACCAGTAGCACTGGGTATGGCAGCATGGCCGGCGCACACGGCGCGAAGGCGTGTCGCGTCATCACCAGCACGTCGGGCCGGACGCTCGCGGCCACCCGAGGCCCATGGGAGGTCGCCGACCCGGGCGGCCAGGACTGCAGCACGCCACCAAGGGCGCGCGCCAGCCGCTTCGCCGCGGCCAACGACTGCGGCCCCGGCCCGCCGTCATCGGATGCCAGTGCCACCAGCGGCTGGCGCCGGCTGGGGGCGGCGTGACGAGCGACGGGTGGGCCGGGCGCTGACGCAGTGGCCAGGAACAGCAGCGTGGACTCGCCCGCCAGCAACGTCGGTGCCTCGGCCAGACTGCCGCGCAGCACCCGCAGCGACCAGCGCAGCGCGTGACGCCCGGCCAAACGCTCGATCAGCTCGCGCAGGCGCGCGGCGTGACTGCGAGAACCCTGCTCGGCATCGGCGGGCCGCAGCGGCAGCCAGGATGCACCGGCGTGGGGCAGCACCCGGGTCACCGTCGGCGCGGCCGCCGAGACCGAGGCAGCGCTGTCGACATAGACGACGGCCAGTTCGCATTCGAGTTCGCGCGCCAATGCCGAAGACAGCGTCAGCACCGCCGCCGGCGGCGGCGTCGTCCAGCGCCACCTGCCCCTGGCTCGACAGCTCCGCGTTCATGCCGGGTCCTTGCCGGTCTTGGTGCGCTCCTGACGATGCCCCTGCGGGCGCAGGGAGCGCGGTTTACCGCGCAGTAGCAGGCTGTACTCGCGCAGGCGCCGCGCGATGCGGCCGTTGACGGTGCCGTCGTCCAGGGCAGCCGCGTCACCGGCGGGCAGGCCGGTCAGCGCCTCCAGCGCCTCGTCGACGCTGCGCACCGCCTGCACGCTGAAGCGGCCGGCGGCGACCGCGGCTACCAGGTCGCCGCGCAGCATCAGCTGCGAGGTGTTGCTCTCGGGGAGCAGCACGCCCTGCGTGCCGTCCAGGCCGCGTGCCGCGCAGAGGTCGAAGAAGGCCTCGATCTTCTCGTTGACGCCGCCCACCGCCTGCACCTGACCGAACTGGTCGACCGAACCCGTCACCGCCATCCCCTGGCGCACGGCGATGCCGCCGATCGACGTCAGCAGTGCCACCAGTTCGGCCAGCGAAGCGCTGTCGCCTTCGACCAGCCCGTAGGTCTGCTCGAACACCAGGCTGCCGACGATCGAATGCTGCTGGAAGCGCGAGTAGCGGGAGGCCAGAAACGACGACAGGATCAGCACGCCCTTGGCATGCACCGGGCCGCCCAGCTGGGTCTCGCGCTGGATGTCGATGACCTTGCCGTCGCCCAGCCGAGTGGTGGCGGTGATGCGCGTGGGCAGGCCGAACAACTCGTCGCCGACGCCGTAGGCCGCCAGGCCGTTGACCTGGCCGACATGGGCACCCTGCGTGGCAATGGTCAGCAGGTCGCGCAGCGTGGCAGCACGCAGCCGCTCGTCGGCACGGCCGGCGCGCGTGCGCCGTGCGGCGATCGCTGCTGCCACCGCGTCGGCGCCGATCTCGGTGTGCACTTCGCCGGGCTGGCCGCCTCGAACGGTGTTGCGCGCCAGGTGGTCGGCCTCGTGCAACAGGTCCAGCAGGTGGCGCACGCCCGCGTCCAGCCGCGTCGCGTCGCCGCTGCGCCGCGCG
>JACZKT010000434.1 GCA_014859905.1 Rubrivivax sp. | reverse complement strand
GGGTGAGCGCGACGACATCGCGCCGCCGCGCGCGTACGACGCTGTGGCAGGACTCGGGCTTCATGCAGGATTCCTTCTTCGGCGTCGACGCTCGCGCCGAGCTCAGCTCGACCAGCACCTTCGGCAACCTGCGGCCGGGGCTGCCGATGCGCGATGTTCCGGGCGCGCCCGACGACGTCGGCGGTGTCGTCGTCGACACGCCCGTGGCACCGGTTCGGCATTGACGACACGCCGTACGGCGTTCATTCGCTGCCCGGCGGCGGCGCGGTGAACTACAGCCAGCTCACGCCGCGGCAGGTGCTCGACTCGCTGGACGCCGTGGGCTTGCGCGGCGACGGGCGCATCCTGCAGCTCAACTCCTACGAGAACCGCGTCTTCCAGGTCTTCCTGGAAGACGGCCGCGCGGTGGTGGCCAAATTCTACCGGCCGGGGCGCTGGAGCAACGAGCAGATCGTCGAGGAGCACGCCTTCGCATTGGAGCTCGCCGCCGCCGAGGTCTCGGTGGTACCGCCGCTGGTGCTGCGAGCCGAGCCCGGTATGCCGGGGCTGGTACTGCACGGCGACCCGCCGACGCTGGCCTGCCACGAGGTCGAGGGTGCCACGCACCGCTACGCCGTGGCCGAGCGTTGCGCCGGCCGTGAACCCGAGCTCGACGACCCGGCGACGCTGGAGAGAATCGGCCGCTTCATCGGCCGCCTGCACGCGGTGGGCAGGCGCCGGCCGTTCTTGCACCGCCATCACCTGGACCCGCGCGCGGACGGTCAACGTGCGCTGCAGCTGCTGCTGCAAGGCGACTTCGTGCCGCCCACGGAATTGCCCGCCTGGCGCGACGCCTGCGAACGCGCGCTGGATGCCGTGGTGGCTGCCTTCGACGCGGCGTCGCCGCTGACCACGCTGCGCCTGCACGGCGACTGCCACCGCGGCAACGTGCTGTGGCGCGACACCGGGCCCAACGTCGTCGACTTCGACGACGCCATGCAAGGCCCGGCGGTGCAGGACCTGTGGATGCTGGTCTCGGGCGACGCCATCACGATGGCGCAGCAGCTGAACACGCTGCTGGCCGGCTACGAGCAGTTCAGCGACTTCGACGACCGCGAGCGCAGGCTGATCGAACCGCTGCGCACGCTGCGCATGGTGCGCCACAGCGCCTGGCTGGCCGAACGCTGGGGCGACCCGACCTTTCCGATCAACTTCCCGTTCTTCGGCACCGCCGCCTACTGGAACCAGCAGGCGGCGCAACTGCGCGAGCAGATCGAGGCCATGTCCCCCTAGACACCTGCGGTGTCGCCGCCCCAACCGGGGCGCGTTCGGCCAGGGACGACCCGGCGCCGGACTATGCGGTCAGCAGTCGGTTGATGCGCTGCACGTAGGTGGCGGGGTCTTCGAGCTGCCCACCCTCGGCCAGCAGTGCCTGGTCGAACAGGATCTGCGCCAGATCGTCGAAGCGCTCGTCGCCTTCGGCCGTGGCCTCGAGCCGCTTGACCAGCGCATGCGCCGGGTTCACTTCCAGGATCGGCTGGCCCTTGGGCGCGTCCTGCCCGGCCTGCTTGAGCAGCCGCGCCAGGTGCGAGCTCATGTCGTGTTCGTCGACCACGATGCAGGCCGGCGAATCGACCAGCCGCGTCGTCGCACGCACGTCCTTGGCGCGGTCCTTCAGCGCCGTCTTCAGGCGCTCGAGCACCGGCTTGAAGGCGGCGGCGGTTTCCTCGGCCTGCTTCTTCTCGGCCTCGTCCTGCAGCTTGCCGAGGTCGACACCGCCCTTGGCCACGCTCTGCAGCGGCTTGCCGTCGAATTCGTACAGGTGGCTCAGCATCCACTCGTCGACGCGGTCGGTCAGCAGCAGCACCTCGATGCCCTTCTTGCGGAAGACTTCGAGCTGCGGGCTGCCCTTGGCCGCCGCCAGCGTGTCGGCGGTGATGTAGTAGATGGCCTCCTGCCCTTCCTTCATGCGCCCCACGTAGTCGGCCAGCGAGACACCGGCGTCGGCCTGCGTGGAGGCGAAGCGCAGCAGCCTGGCGAGTCGCTCCTGGTTGGCGTGATCCTCGCCGATGCCTTCCTTGAGCACGGCGCCGAACTGGGCCCAGAACTCGGCGTACTTGTCCTTCTGGTTCTCGGCCACGTCTTCCAGCATCGAAAGAACCCGCTTGGTGCAGCCATCGCGGATGGCCTTGACGTCGCGGCTTTCCTGCAGCAGTTCGCGGCTGACGTTGAGCGGCAGGTCGGCGCTGTCGATCACGCCCTTGACGAAGCGCAGGTAGACCGGCATCAGCGCCTCGGCGTCGTCCATGATGAAGACGCGCTTGACGTAGAGCTTGACGCCGCCCCGCTTGTCGCGGTTCCACAGGTCGAACGGCGCCTTGGCCGGCACGTACAGCAGCTGCGTGTACTCGGTGCGGCCCTCGACGCGGTTGTGCGTGTAGGCCAGCGGCGGCTCGCTATCGTAGCTGAGCTGCTTGTAGAACTCCTGGTACTGCGCGTCGGTGATGTCGCTCTTGCTGCGTGTCCACAGCGCGGCGGCCTTGTTCACCGGTTCCCATTCGTCCGTGGTGACCTGCTCCTTCTTTTCCTCGTCCCAGGCCTGCTTGGGCATCAGGATGGGCAGCGAGATGTGGTCGGAGTATTTGCTGATGATCGACTTCAGCTTCCAGGCGCTGAGGAACTCCTCCTCGCCGTCGCGCAAGTGCAGGATGACGTCGGTGCCGCGCGCGGGGCGTTCGATCGTCTCGACCTCGAAGTCACCCGTGCCCTCGCTGCTCCAGCGCACGCCCTCGTCCGGCCTGGCACCGGCGCGGCGCGATTCCACCGTGATGCGGTCGGCGACGATGAAGCCCGAATAGAAGCCAACGCCGAACTGGCCGATCAGCTTGGCGTCCTTCTTCTGCTCGCCTTCGAGCCTGGCCACGAACTCGCGCGTGCCGCTCTTGGCGATGGTGCCCAGGTGCTGCACGGCTTCTTCGGCGCTCAGGCCGATGCCGTTGTCGCGGACGGTGATGGTCCTGGCCTGCTCGTCGTACCAGACGCGCACTTCCAGGTTGGGCGCGTCCTCGAACAGGGCGCTGTTGTCCAGCGCCTCGAAGCGCAGCTTGTCGCAGGCGTCGGAGGCATTGGAGACCAGTTCGCGCAGGAAGATCTCCTTGTTGGAATACAGCGAGTGGGTGACGAGGTGCAGGATCTGCTTGACCTCGGCCTGGAACGACAGGGTTTGTTTTTCCATGATCCTGGATGAACGTGGGTGGGCGCCGGGTACGCGAGGAGCCGCGACGCAAGACGGTTGAACCCATCAATGGTGGGGTCTGGCCCCCGCTCTTTCAAGGGCCGCGATTGTGCCGCGACCGCGCACCGTGCGGGCGCTGCTGTGCGCCAGCGGACAGACGGGCGGGCGACGGGTGTGCGAACTGAGCTCTCTATGTGCCCGCCCAACGGCCCCGACGCCGACCTTTCTTCGAGCGACTCCCTCTCAACCGCTCAGTCCCGGCGCTGAGCGAGCAGGTCGCGCCGCGAACCGAAGCGCTGCGCGAAGAGCCAGGTGACCTCGGCACCGTACAGGAACACCTGCGCCGAGCCATACACCCACACCAGCAGCGCCACGATGGCGCTGGCCGCGCCAAAGCCCGAGGCCACGCCGCTGCTGCCGATGTACCAGCCGATGAGCGCCTTGCCCAGGGTGAAGAGCGTGGCGGTGAGGGCACTGCCCAGCGCCACGTCGCTCCAGCCGATGCGGGCTCGCGGCATCCATTTGTAGATCGCTGCGAACAGCAGCGCGGTGAGCACGAAACCCAGCCCGTGGTTAGCCCATTGCAGCAGCACCGGCGCGCTGCCGAACACCGGTGCCCACCAGCGCCCCCAGGCTGCCAGCGCGGCGCTGACGGCCAGCGACACCAGCAGCAGGAAGCCCACGCCCAGCACGAGGCCGAAGGACAGCAGCCGCGACCGCAGCCACTGCCACAGCGAGCCGCCGGCAGGCGGCGTGTCGACGCGCCAGATATGGTCCAGGGACCCCTGCAGTTCGGCAAACACGGTGGTGGCGCCGACGGCGAGCAACAGCGCACCCAGCAAGGTGCCCAGGGTGGACTGGCCGCTGCGCTGCACGCTCTGCAGCAATGCGGCCACGGCCGCGGCACCTTCGTCGCCGAGCAAGGCGCGCAGCTGCGCCAGGATCTCGCCGCGCGCGGTGTCGATGCCGAACACCGCGCCGGCCACCGAGATGGCGATCAGCAGCAGCGGTGCCATCGAGAACAGCGTGTAGTAGGCCAGTGCCGCGCCCATGGTGGCCGCGCGGTCGTCGACCCAGGCCGACCCGGCGCCCTTGAGCAGCGCCAGCAGTGCGCGCGGCGTGAGCGGCGGCGCCGGCGCCGCGGTGTCAGGCCGCGGGATCACGAATGGCTACTCACTCGGGCTCGATCTTGGCGGCGCGGATGACCTCGCCCCAGCGCTTGATCTCGCTGGCCAGCAGCGCCTGCAACTCCGCCGGCGTGCTGCCCTGCAGCCGCAGGCCCAGCTGGCCCAGCTTGTCCTGCACCGCCGCTGACGCCACCGCCTCGCGTGCGGCGCGGCCGATTCTTTCGATGACCTCGGGCGGCGTGCCGGCCGGTGCGGCCAGCGCGTTCCACGACGCCACGTTGTAGCCGGGCACGCCGGCCTGCTGTACGGTGGGCACCTCGGGCAGCGCGGGGTTGCGCTGGTCCGACGACACCGCCAGCACCCTGACCACCCCCGCCGCCACCTGCGCCATCATCGGGCCGACGATCTCGAAGGCGATGTCGATCTCGCCCGAGCGCAATGCCATCAGCACCGCCGGCGAGCCCTTGTAGGGCACCACCAGCACCTCCACCCCGGCCACCGTCTCGAACAGCTTGGCCGACAGGTGCTGCGTGCTGCCCGGCGCGATGGTGCCGACGTTGAGCTGGCCCGGGTGGGCCTTGGCGAACGCAACCGCGTCGCGCAGCGTGGCGAAGCGGGAATTCGCCGCCACGAAGACGCCGATGTCGAAGGTGCCCAGCGTGGTGATGGGCGCGAAGTCGCGCACGGTGTCGTAGGGCAGCTTCTTGAACAGCCCCACGCTGACGGCATTGCCGTTGCTCATCAGCAGCAGCGTATGGCCGTCGGGCCGGGCCGTGGC
>JACZKT010000045.1 GCA_014859905.1 Rubrivivax sp. | reverse complement strand
CGCCCGCCAGCGCCGCCAAGCGCACGTCCTCCTGGTCGACCGTGGTGTCGCCGTTGACGGTGAAGGCCTCGCCGCGCGGTGTGCCGTCGGCGCTCACGATGCGCGCCCGGATGCCCGTGCCGTCACCGTCGCCGCTGGCGGCGTCGCGGTGCGTCCAGGCCAGGACCAGCCCGCCGTCGGCCAGCGCCGCTGCGCTCCACTGTGCGCCAGCACCCTGGCCGCCGATCGGCAGAGTCACCTCCGACGCGAGGGCGCCACCTTGGGCATCGTGCATGCGCACGACCAGCAGCGCCGGGTCGTAGTAGTAGGCGTCGAGCCAGAGGGCCGCGTAGCCACCGTCGGCCAGTGCCATGGGCTGCGGCGCGTAGCACCAGTCACCGCTCCACGCCTGCTCGCTTTCGATGCGCGTGCCGTCGGCCGCGAAAAGCTGCGCCTTGATGCCGGGCCCGCCACCGGCGCCCTGGCTGTTCACCGACAGCGACCCGTCCTCCCAGGCCACCACGAAGCGGCCGTCGGCGAGCGCAGCCACCCGTGCGGCCTGTTGCGACTGTGCGGTCGTCGTGTTCACGAGCTGCTCGCCGCCGATCGGCGCGCCGGCGGCGCTGAAGAGCTGCAGCTTCACCGCCTTGCCGTCGGCGTCGCCAGCGGCGCCGCCGACGCCGCGGCTGCCGTAGTGTTCGAGGCCGCCGTAGAAGTCACCGCCGTCGGTCCAGGTGACGGCGATGCAGCCGTTGGCGAGCACCGCCAGCTGCGGGTCGAGCTGCCAGCCGAGCGTGGCACTGTTGACTGCGATCTCGGCGCCGCGGGCACTGCCGTCGGCGTTGAACAGCCGCATGCGGATCTCCGCCGCCGCATTGCTGTCGGCCGGCAACAGGCCTGCGCCCTGCCCATCGTGGTTGACCCACACGACGACATAGCCGCCGTCGGCGAGCCGCTCGGCGCGGTGCCCGGCCTGCGAGCCGTAGATGACCTCGTTGACTGGCAGTTGCGGGCCGTTGGCCAGCGGCGTGGCATGAGACATCGATCCTCCTGTGGGCGGTTCGGGCCCGCGCTGCAGGCCACTGCAACCGATGCCGGACAGCGTAATGAGGCGCTGCCGCGCAGGTCTTGTCTCAGGTCAAGAACCGCAACTCGGCCCCGCCACCCCCTCGGATCGGGGGTGCCCCTCATACCGGCGGGCACGCACACGCTGCTGCGTGTCCCGGCCGATGCGCAGGGCTTCACGAAACGTGCCGCGGTGGGCCCGCAGACGCTCACTTGCGGGGTGGCGGCGCCGCGGGGTCGCTGCAGACAATCGCCCAAAGCGCAACGGCTCGGCATGCGGGCCGCTCAATGGAATCCATCATGTCGTTCCTGTCTCGCACGTTTCTCAGCCTGGTCCTGGCCGGCATCGCGTCCACCAGTCAAGCGGCCACGGTCACGGTCCGCTTCGACAACCCCATCTTCAACGGCGTGTCCGGTCCATCGTCCGACAGCGTGACGATCACCTATCCGAAGCAGCCGGCGCCCGGCTCGCAATCGGCCGGCACCGCCGCGGGCCGATTCCAGGGCACCGTCACGGCATACAGCGGCGTCGAAGCGAGCATCTTCGTCGACGGCCTGAACGACTTGTTCATGTACTGTTACGACGTCTATGAGCACATCGGCAGCGGCTCGGTCGTGAACTACACGATCAATCTGGCCGGAGAAAGCGCTCGCACGCTCGACTTCCTGGGCGCGGTGAACCACGTCCTGAACCAGAACCCGTCTACATACGACCCGTACGCCTGGCTGCACCCCGGAAACGGCTACGTCGCCGCAGCCATCCAGTTGGGGATCTGGGAGAGCAAGTACGAAGACGTCAACGGGGCGTGGGACATTGCAGACGGCAGCTTCAGGGCATCGGAACTCGAGACCGCGACCAAGGGTCACCTCGAAAGCTTCTTCGGTGCCATTGGCAATACGGCGTCGCTGGATGGCAAGTACGTCATGACCCTCGAGGCCCATGGAGCGCAGGACATGATCACCGGCGACCCGCCGCCGACCGACGTGCCGGAACCGGGGACGCTGGCCTTGCTGGGCGCTGCCGTTGTCGGACTCGTCACCACACGTCGGCGCGCTGGCACCGCTGCGGCCGCTTCAACCTGACCGCCACATCATCCCGCTGGGCCGCGCATCCCGATCACTGGACGTGGCACAGCGTCACGGTTTCCTTGCGGATCAGATAGGCACCCTGGACACCCGGGCCCAGGTCTACCCCGCCGAACACGAGTGAATAGGCTCCGGGGTCGAACAAGTACGGCTCGCCGACCTTCCTGATAGCCACAGAAGGGGCGCGGATCTTGACACGCTCACGCAAGGCACCGGTTTCCAGGTAAGCAGGTGCTGCAACAAGCACCGGCAGCGTGCCGTAAGTCCAGTCGTACCAATAGAAGACCTCGGTCGGCGCCAGCGGCTCAAGCACCAGGGTCCAGTAGTCGGCGGTCCAGTTCTGCCACGACTGCGTCGACTTGCCCAGGCCGACGTAGAAGTTGCTCACGGCAGCATAACCGTTGTTGCCCCAGGTGGCGTCGAATCTGAAGTCTTGATCCGGGCCGCTGATTCCCTCGCAGCGCTGGTCCACGAAACCGGTCAGGTCGAGGAATGGCCCAAAGTACAGCTCGTAGCTCTGCTGCCCGCAAGCTCCCTTGCGGTCACAGATCGTCAACTGCACGGGCCAGGTTCCATTCCAGGCGATGTTGAAGAAGTTGTGGTCGGTCATCAGTTTCGCCGGGTCGACCCGCAGCTCATAGGCCACGGCGTCTGCATTCGACGGCGCAGGGAACGACACGAGTCGGCCTTCGGCCGCCAGCTTGTTCACGATCTTCAGGGCGTCCGCGGTCTTGTCGACGCCTGCGACGTGCAGCCTGAAGGTGTTCCAGTCCAGGTCCGCATTGCCGTCGGGGTCCGACGCCGCGACCGTGATCTTGCCGCCGGCCATGCGCGCCTGAATCGACTGGCCGCTGTCGGAATCGAGAAAGATCGACGGCGCCCTGTTCGCGGGCTTCGTGCCGCACTTGGCATCCACCAGGTCCCTGGCGCGCTGTGCGCGCTCGGCGATCGCGTCGGCCCCGGTGGATTGAACCGTCTCGGCCAACGACGCGCTGCGCAGCTGGATGCTGATGATCGTATTCTGGTGGACGGAAAAGTAGTTGATTTCCTTGTCCTCGGGCATGTCGCTGTAGTAGACGAGAACGTCCGGGCCGAAGTCCAGCACGGTGTATCCCCAGCGCAGCGGATTGATCAGAATGAAGCTGTCCACTTCCCGATTGAACATGCCGACGGCCTCTGCGGCGCTGCTGAACGAGTACAGACTGACGCTCACGCTGTTGGAAAACAGGCGGTCCCTGGTGAGGCCGGAAGTGGGGCCGGCCAACAGCGTGAAGTAGGTGACCAGCAGGTTCTTCTCCTGCTCGCCGGTCATCGTGAAGTAGAAGCGCCCCGGTGCATTGCTGCGGTCGATTCGCGTCGCTCGCTGCACTGGAAAGAAGGTCGCGTCCTGATTGCTCCAGCCGGTGATCTGCGGGCAATCGGCCGCCGCGGCATTCACGCCGGCGGCCGAAATGAATAGAGCCCCGACGCCCAAACCCATGACCCTGAGGACGTGTCTGCACTGCCTGCCGATCATGGCCGCTGTGTCGCCAATCCGGCTCATAGCACTCTCCCCGACGCGACGCGCCTGTGTCGAAACCAAGCCGGCAGGTCAGAGACACAAGGCGAACTGAGACGCTCCGCTGCTCAATCCCATGCGCAGTGTGGCGCTGCACCTGGCGCATGCAGATGAGCATGCGCAATCCGCGAGCAGCGGCTCGCGAGCTCCGGTTCAGGATGGACGCACGATGCCCAGCCGGGTGTGCAGGATTCACCCCCCGAGATCGGGGAACGCAAGGGCGGCGATGCCATTTTTTTCGGGCCAGCACACCTACGATGAGCACAAGCCGCTTCTTCATCCGAACGGCCTCGTCGGCGGGCTGGTGATATGGAGCAGCCGCCACTCACGGTGCGCATGGCGGCAAGTTCAGCCTGCGCCGATTGCCAGTCCTGCAGAAGGGCATACATGCTCAAGCGTTTGTCCTTGGTGTCACTGGCCATCGCGACGGCCGGCGGCCCCACCGCGGTCCAGGCGGCCCAATTCACGTTCCTCGACCCGGCGTTCGTGCAACAGATCTACACCGGGCCCTTGGTCGGCGGCCCTGGAATGGCCTGGACCTCCAGTGGCCATCTGTTGACACTCAATGGCTCGACCATCCTCGAGTACGACCCCTTGGCCAGCGCGGTGCACCAGGGCACGAACATCCACCCCACGATCGCCACGCATCCCATCGCGGGGTTGCTGCCGGGCGCGGGCGTGGGCATCAGCAACGGCATCGACGGCTACATCTACGTGGCCACCGGCAACGGTCTGCAGCGCGTCGATCCAACCAGCTGGACGGTGACGACGCCCGCCGCCAACCTGCCGGGCATTTCGGGTCTGGGCACGGGCGGCGCGTACGGCATCACGACCCTTCCCAACGGCAAGATCGTCTACGTCGCCGGCACGGGCACCAACGAGGTCTACGTCTACGATCCGGTGGCACAGACCAACAGCCTGATCTACACGTCGACGGGGTTGATCGACGACATCCAGGCCAGCCCGACCGGCGAAATCGCCCTGGCGGGCCAGGCCAACAACGAGATCATCATCATCACGGCCGCCGGCGCGGTGCTGGTGACGGTGCCGGCACCGTTGGCGTATCCCGACGGACTGGCCTTCGGCTACGGCGCGTCGGTGGCGAGGCTGTTCAGCAACGACAACCAGGGCACGATCACCGCATACGACTTCAGCCCAGGCTATGCCTCGCTGCTGAGCACGACGACGATCGCCAGCGGTGGCTCATATGGCGACCTGGCCGCCGTCGGACCCGACTGCGCGCTCTACGTCAGCCAGTTCTACAACGGCGGCTACCATAACTCGGCACTCTTCGGGACACGCTGGGACGACGCGACGATCAACAACGAGCCATCGATCGTACGCATCTCGTCTTCGCGACCCGGCGAGTGCGCATTCGCCCCGTCGGTCGGCGGGGACGTACCGGAACCAGGCGCTGCCTGGCTGTCGCTCCTGGGGCTGGCAGCGCTGGGTGTGGCGCGCCGGCGACCGGCGGCCGCGTAGCCCACGCTTGTTGATGCCCGGCAACGCCGAAACGGCGCCGGGCCCCCAGCGGCGCAGCCGCGATGACCCGTGCGCCCAAGGTGGTGGCCACGGCGCGGATGACGTGCAAGCGTGCCTAGCAGCGCAGCAGAAGGGCCCATGGCTCCGAGCTGCACCAACCCGTACAAGCACATGTCGCGCAGCACAGCGTGGGGCCACCCACCGCTTGGGTCCGATTCCGCGAGATCCACAACATGAATGGCGGCACCACGGTTCGCCATCGCCTGAGGTTTCCGCCCGGGCAGCCTAGCGTCCGTGCCCGCGATGGCCGCCGCCGGTCCAGCCGCCGCCGTTCCACCCCCTGCCGATGACCACGTAGGGCCACAGCTTCTTCGGTGCCATTGGCAATTCGGCGTCGCTGGAAGGCAAGTACGTGATGACCCTCGAGGCCTCTGGGGCGCAGGACATGATCACCGGCGACCCGCCCCCTAACGACGTGCCGGAGCCGGGGACACTGGCCTTGCTGGGCGTTGCCGCGGCCGCACTCGTGAGCACACGTCGGCGACTTGGCGCGGGCTCCGCCACCTAGCCCTACCTTCGCAAGCCCATGTTTGGTTTGGATGGTCGCCCGGCCGCTGGGCCGCGTGAGTGCTGGGCTTTCGTTTGCTCGCCGCTTCGAGTATGCTACATGAACAAACATGCACATATTCGAACGAGAAGTTGGC
>JACZKT010000433.1 GCA_014859905.1 Rubrivivax sp. | reverse complement strand
CCGAGTACCGTGGGCGGAACGATGGGCGCTTGCCCTTTGTGTGCCGACAGCGACAGCAGGCCGGTCAGCGCGACGTAGTTCATGTCGTGTCCGGCGGCCTGGGCGAGCGGGCCGTCCTGGCCCCAGCCCGTCATGCGGCCGTAGACCAGCCTGGGGTTGCGCGCCGCACACTCGGCGGGGCCGAAGCCCAACCGTTCCATCACACCGGGGCGAAAGCCTTCGATCAAGGCGTCTGCCTGAGCGATCAGGTCCAGGGCACGCGCCTTGCCTTCGGGCGACTTCAGGTCGATGACCTCGACCGTCTTGCCGCGGCGCAGCGGGTTCTCCACCGCCCCGCCCAGCCGCCGCGCCGCAGCGGCCTGCTCGGCGCGTGTCAGCGTAATCACCTCGGCGCCCATGTCAGCTAGCATCCTGGCGGCCAGCGGGCCTGGCCCTATGCCCTCGAACTCCACCACGCGGACGCCGTGCAGCGGCATCTGCAGCGTATGCAACGTGTGCGACATGTTCACAGCTTCCTCGAAACCAGGTCTTTCAGGACCTCGTTGGCGCCGCCATAGATCTTCTGCACTCGCGAAGCGGCATACATCCGCGCGATCGGGTACTCGGCCATGTAGCCGTAGCCGCCGAACAATTGGAGGCATTCGTCCACCACGCGGCACTGCTGCTCGGTGCACCACCACTTGGCCATATAGGCGGCCTCGTTATCCAGCGTGCCGTCCAACAGGCGCTGGGTGCAGTCGTTGACGAAGCTGCGCACCACATGCGCGGTAGTGGCCACCTCAGCCAGTTTCTGGCGCGTGAGCTGCATATCGAAGAGGGGCGCACCGAAGGCCTTGCGCTGCTTCGTGTACTCCACCGTGACGGCCAGTGCCTGCTCGATAGTGGCGGCCGCCGGCACGGCAATGAGCATGCGCTCGTAGGGCAACGCGCCCATCAACTGCCCGAAGCCCTTGCCTTCGACCTCGCCCAGCAGTTGGTCGGCTGGCACGCGCACGCCGTCGAAGAACAACTCCGCCGTGTCCGATGCCTGCATGCCGATCTTCTCCAGTAGTCGGCCAACGCGAAAGCCGGGCAGATTCTCGGTTTCCAGCACAAACAGCGACACCCCCTTGCTGCCCGCGCCGCTGGTGCGCGCCGCGACGATCAGCAGGTTGCCAGTGAAGCCGTTGGTGATGAAGGTTTTGGCGCCGTCGATCACGTAGTGGTCTCCGTCACGGCGGGCCCGGGTGGAAATGGCCTTTAGATCCGAGCCGCAACCCGGCTCGGTCATCGCGATGGCGGCCAGCATCTCGCCGTTCGTCACCTTGGGCAGCCAGCGCTGCTTTTGCGCTTCCGTGCCGAAGTCCAGGATGTAGTGCGAAGCGATGGTGTGCACCGCGATATTGACTGGCATCTCGGCCTTGGCTAGCTCGTCCTGCACCACCAACTGGTAGGCAAGGCTGGCGCCGGCGCCTCCATAGGTCTCGGGCATCTCGGGCAGCAGAAAGCTCATCTCGCCGAATGGACGCCAGACCTCGCG
>JACZKT010000432.1 GCA_014859905.1 Rubrivivax sp. | reverse complement strand
GGCCAGCTCCCAGGCCTGCACGGCCAGCATCAGGTGCACCTGGCCGAGGTTGACGCGTGCCGTGCGGTGGCCGGGGTCGTTGCGCAGCGCCGTCTCCAGCGCCTGGCGCGCCGCCTCCAGCCGGCCGGCGCGGGCGTGCAGCAGCGCGATGTTGTTGTAGGGGTCGGGCAGCTCCGGATAGTCCTGTGTGAGCCGCGTGAACAGTTCCAGCGCTGCGTCGTCGCGCTGCAGATCCATCAACACGACGGCGTGCAGGAAGCGCAACTGCGGATCGTTCGGATTCGCCTTGGCGGCACGCTCGGCCAGTTGCAGGGCACCATTCGGGTCGCCCCGCGACAACAGCGCGCGCACGTCGGCTGCGGTGTCGGCCACGGCCGGCCCGGCGCAGGCAAACAGGAGCGCCAGCGCGCAGCGGATGAGGCGGTTTCGGGGGAGCATGGATGAGGGTACAGCGCGGCGGTCGAGCCGGGACCGGCCGCTATACTGGATTTCGATTCTATCGACGCAGCGTCACCCGGCCGCAGCCACGGCATCGACAGCGGCGTCACCCCGGCGATCCCAGCCATGAAGCTACGCATCCACAACACCCTGACGCACCGCCTGGAGCCGTTCACGCCGATCGAGCCTGGGCGCGTGCGCATGTACGTCTGCGGCATCACCGTATACGACCTGTGCCACCTCGGCCACGCCCGCATGGTGATGGCTTTCGACGTCGTCTACCGCTGGCTGCTGGCCAGCGGCTACCGCGTCGACTACGTGCGCAACATCACCGACATCGATGACAAGATCATCAAGCGTGCGCTGGAGCGCGGCATCACCATCCGCCAACTCACCGACGAGATGATCGCGGCCATGCACCGCGACTTTGCCGCACTGGGCACCCTGCCGCCGACGCACGAGCCGCGTGCCACCGACTACGTGCCGCAGATGCTGCAGCTCATCGACCGCCTCGAAGCCAAGGGCCTGGCCTACCGCGCCGAGAGTGGTGACGTGAACTTCGCGGTGCGGCGCTTCCCCGGCTACGGCAAGCTGTCGGGCAAATCGCTCGACGAATTGCGCGCCGGCGAGCGCGTAGCCGTGCTCGGCGACAAGGAGGACCCGCTGGACTTCGTGCTCTGGAAGGCCGCCAAGCCCGACGAGCCCGAAGACGCCAAGTGGCCCAGCGGCTACGGCCCCGGACGCCCCGGCTGGCACATCGAATGCTCGGCCATGAGCTGCGCGCTGCTGGGCCAGCCCTTCGACATCCACGGCGGCGGCATGGACCTGCAATTCCCGCACCATGAAAACGAGATCGCCCAGAGCGAGGGTGCCAGCGGCGGGCCCTTCGTCTATACCTGGATGCACAACGGCTTCCTGAACGTCGACGACGAGAAGATGTCCAAGTCGCTGGGCAACTTCTTCACCGTCCGGGACGTGCTGCGCCGCTTCGACGGCGAATCGGTGCGCTTCTTCATGTTGCGCACGCACTACCGCAGCCCGTTCAATTTCAGCGACCAGGTGCTGGAAGAGTCCCGCACCGCGCTCAAGCGCCTGTACACCGCGCTCGAAGCGGCGGGCGCAGTGCCGGCACTGCCGGCCATCGACTGGACCGAGCCGCGTGCGGCGGCCTACAAGACTGCGATGGATGACGACTTCAACACGCCCGGGGCCATCGCCGTGCTGTTCGAACTGGCCACCGAGGTCAACCGCGGCCGCAGCGCCGATGCCGCGCTGCTGAAGGCGCTGGGCGGCGTGCTCGGCATCCTGCAACAGGCGCCGCGCGACTACCTGCAAGGCGGTTCGGGCCTGGACGAGGCGGCAATCCAGCAACGCATCAATGCCCGTGCCGCGGCCAAGAAGGCACGCGACTACGCCCTCGCCGACCGTATCCGGGAGGAGTTGGCCGCGATGGGCGTTGAGTTGAAGGACGCGCCTCAGGGCACGACCTGGGTCAGGGCCTGAACGATGCCCAAATCGGCGCCGGGCGCCACGCCCGTGACCGCGACGGCTGCATCTGCGCCGGCTGGCGCGCCCTCGTACTGGGACGACGCCTGCCGTCATCTGGCGCGGCGCGACCGCGTCATGAAGAAGCTGATCCCGCGCTTCGGTCAGGCGCGCCTGAGCAGCCGCGGCGATGCCTTCACGACGCTGGCGCGATCCATCGTCGGCCAGCAGATTTCGGTGAAGGCGGCACAGTCGGTGTGGGACCGTTTCGCGGCCGTCGTCGGCGGCCCGGGCACGCACCTGCCGCCGGCGGGGGTGCGCACGCTGGCCGTGCCGCAGATGCGCGAGGCGGGTCTGTCGGCGCGCAAGTGCGAATACCTGCAGGACCTGGCGCGCCACTTCGCCGAACGCCAGGCGCCCGAGGCCGACTGGCTGACGATGGACGACGAAGCCGTCATCACCGAACTGGTGGCCATCCGCGGCATCGGCCGCTGGACGGCGGAGATGTTCCTCATCTTCCACCTCATGCGCCCCAACGTGATGCCGCTGGACGACCTGGGCCTGCTCAAGGGCATCAGCCTGAACTACTTCAGCGGCGAGCCGGTGTCGCGCGCCGAGGCGCGCGAGCTGGGCGAGGCCTGGGCGCCTTTTCGCTCGGTGGCCACTTGGTATATTTGGCGCAGCCTGGACCCCTTGCCGGTCGACTATTGACAGGCGCGCATCACCCCATGAGCAAACGCCACTTCCTCGAGTTCGAGCAGCCGATTGCCGAACTCGAATCCAAGATCGACGAGCTGCGCTATGTGCAGACCGAGTCGGCGGTGGATATTTCCGACGAGATCGGCCGCCTGTCGGCCAAGAGCCAGCAGCTCACGCGCGACATCTTCTCCAGCCTGACACCCTGGCAGGTGACGCAGATCGCGCGCCACCCGCAGCGGCCCTACACGCTGGACTATGTCAACGAGGTCTTCACCGAGTTCCAGGAACTGCACGGTGACCGCCATTACGCCGACGACCTGTCCATCGTCGGTGGCCTGGCGCGCTTCAACGGCCAGGCCTGCATGGTGCTGGGCCACCAGAAGGGCCGCGACACCAGGGAGCGCACGCTGCGCAACTTCGGCATGTCGCGCCCCGAGGGCTACCGCAAGGCGTTGCGGCTGATGAAGCTGGCCGAGAAGTTCGGCCTGCCGGTGTTCACCTTCGTCGACACCCCCGGCGCTTACCCCGGTATCGGTGCCGAAGAGCGCGGCCAGAGCGAAGCGATCGGGCGCAACATCTTCGAGATGGCGCAGCTGGAAGTACCCATCGTCAGCACCATCATCGGCGAGGGCGGCTCCGGCGGCGCGCTGGCCATCAGCGTCGCCGACCAGGTACTGATGCTGCAGTACTCGGTGTACTCGGTGATCTCGCCCGAGGGCTGCGCGTCTATCCTGTGGAAGACCGCCGAGCGGGCGAGCGAAGCCGCCGAGGCGCTGGGTATCACCGCGCACCGCCTGAAGGCGCTGGGCGTGATCGACAAGATCGTCAGCGAGCCGGTGGGCGGCGCCCACCGCGACATACCCTGGATGGCGGCGCAGCTCAAGCGCGGCCTGGCCGACGCATTGCGCCAGACGGTCGACCTCAGGCCCAAGGACCTGCTGCAGCGACGCTACGAGCGGCTGCGCGCCTACGGTCGCTTCACCGACACCAAGGAGCGCTGATGCCGGCTCCTGGACGCCGGCGGCCCAGCGAGCGCTGATGGCTGCGCCGCGTGTGGCGGTGGCAGCCAGCGGCGGCCGCGACTCGACGGCACTCCTGCACTGCGTCGTGCGCCGCGCGGCAGCACTGGGCATCGAGGTGGTGGCACTGCACGTGCACCATGGCCTGATGCCGGCGGCCGACACCTGGCTGCGGCAGGTGAGGGGTCAGTCACGGCGCTGGGGTGCGGCCTTCATGTGCCACCGCCTCGACGGCAGCCCGCCGCCTGGCGCGAGCGTGGAAGCCTGGGCGCGTGGCGAACGCTATCGCGCACTGGCTGCGATGGCACGGGAGGCCGGATGCGGCCTCGTGCTGCTGGCGCATCACCGCCGCGACCAGGCCGAGACCTGGCTGCTGCAGGCGCTGCGTGGCGCCGGGCCCGCGGGGCTGGCGGCGATGCCGCTCCAGGCGTCGCGCCAGGGCCTGGTGTGGGCGCGGCCCTGGCTGGATCAAGCGCGGCAGGCCATCGACGCCTATGTGCGGCGGCATCGGCTGCAGTTCGTCGACGACGCCAGCAATGCCGACCCGCGGTTTGCCCGCAACCGTCTGCGCGCAGCCGTCTGGCC